>JAIEQN010000493.1 GCA_019747685.1 Gemmataceae bacterium | reverse complement strand
GACGGGGCCGACGGCCTGCTCTTCCCGCCCGGCGACCCGGCGGCCGCGGCCGCCGCCATCGGCCGGCTGCTCGACGACCCGGCCCTGAGGGCCCGGCTGGCCCAAGCCGGCCGGGCGACCCTGAGCGGCCGCTACTCGCTCGACCGGATGGCGGCCGAGTACGAACGCCGATACCGCTCCCTGTTGGAGTTTAAAGTCTAAAGTTTCGAGTTTCGAGTTTGGCTCAAGACGACTCCCGGGGTGACTCCGAAGCGGCGGTGGTATTCCCTCGAAACTTCAAACTCGAAACTCGAAACTCCCCAGATGCGTGTTCTGGCCCTGACCAACCTCTACCCGAACCCGTTCCAGTCCCACCGGGCGGCGTTCAACCGGCAGGACCTGCGGCTGTTGGCCGAGCGGCACCCGGTCCGGGTGATCGCCCCGATCCTCTGGACGGACGAGCGGAACGCCCGCCGGGCCGGGGCCCCGGCCCTGCCCCCCGGCCGGCGGGTGACCCACGACGGGCTGACGGTCGACCACCCGAAGTACTGGTACACCCCGAAGGTGCTCCGGGGGCAGTACGGGCGGTTCTACCTGTGGTCGGTCCGGCGGACGTTCCGGCGGGCGGTGGCCGAGTTCGGCCCGGACCTCGTCTACGCCCCCTGGGCCTACCCGGACGGGTGGGCGGCGGTCCGGCTGGCCCGCCGGGCCGGGCTGCCGGTGGTGGTCAAGGTCCACGGGTCGGACCTGCGGGCCCTGGAGGAGTTCCCCGGCCGGCTGGCGAACACCGCCGGCGCCCTGCGGACGGCCGACGGGGTGGTGGTGGTGTCCCGCGACCTGGCCGGCCGGGCGGCCGCCCTCAACGCCGACCCGGACCGGGTCCGGGTGGTCCAGAACGGGATCGACCGGGCGACGTTCCGGCCGGGCGACCGGGCGGCGGCCCGGGCCGCGGTCGGGGTGGCCGACGACGGCACCCGGCACCTGCTGTTCGTCGGCAACCTCCAGCCCATCAAGGGCGTGGACGTGCTGGTCGATGCGTGCGGCCAGCTCCCGGAAGCGGTCGGGCGGTGGACGCTCCACCTGGTCGGGTCGGGGCCGATGGAGGCCGGGCTAGCAGCCCGCGCCGCCGCCCTGGGAATCGCCGACCGGGTCCGGTTCCACGGGCCGAAGCCGCACGCGGAGTTGCCCGACTGGTTCCGGGCGGCCGACCTGTTCGTCCTGGCCAGCCGGTCCGAGGGGGTGCCGAACGTGCTGCTGGAGGCGGCCGGGTGCGGGACCCCGTTCGTGGCCACCGCGGTCGGCGGGGTGCCGGAGGTGGCCCACCTGGGGGCCGGCCGGCTGGTCCCGCCGGAAGACCCGGGACGGCTGGCCGGGGCGATCGCCGAGGTCCTCGACCGCCCGCCGCCGACCCCGGCCGAGGGCCCTCGGGACCGCCGCCAGACGGCCGCCGACCTGGAAGCGTTCCTGGCCGAAGTCCTGGACCGCCCGCGGCCGGGGGCCCGGAGTTTGGTGGCACAGGCCTCCCGGCCTGTGCGGCTCTCGACACCGGCCGGTAGGCCTGTGCCACCGGGGAACTGACCGACCGCCCTTGGAGTCGCACCATGACCGCGCCGCAGGCCCGGAAAGTCGTCCTGGTCGAGCTGAACGAGATCACCTGGCGGATTATCGACCCGCTCCTGAAGGAGGGGGCGTTGCCGACGTTCGCCGAGCTGATCCGCAACGGGGCCAAGGCCACCCCGGTCGCCCCGGAGAACCCGCCCGACCTCGACCCGTGGATCTCCTGGATGACCGTCTACACCGGCCGGCCGCCGGAGGAGCACGGGGTCAAGTTCCTGGAGCAGCCGCCGGAGACGGTCCAGGGGCCGAAGGTGTGGGACCTCGCGGCCGACGCCGGCAAGTCGGTCGGGGTATTCGGGTCGATCATGTCCTGGCCGCCCCGCCAGGACGTGAAGGGGTTCTGGGTCCCGGGGACGTTCTCCCCGTCGGCCGAGACGTTCCCGGCCGACCTGAAGCCGATCCAGGACATGAACCTGATGTACACCCGGGCCCACAACCCGCTGGCCGACGAGCCGCGGCCCGGCAAGGTCGGGCTGCTGATGAAGCTCCGCCGGCTCGGGCTGCGGGCCTCCACCCTGGTGAAGGCCGCCTCGTTCATGGCCCGCAAGAAGCTCGGCAAGGCCAAGGACTGGGAGAAGGTCAGCCTCCAGCCGCTGGTCAACCTCGACTTCTTCGCCTTCCTGTGGAAGAAGCACCGGCCGGACTTCGCCACCTTCCACTCCAACCACGCCGCCCACTACATGCACCGGTACTGGCGGTCGTTCGACGCGACGCCGTTCCTGGAGAAGCCGTCGGCCGAGGAGGTGAAGAACTACGGCGGGGCCCTGCGGCACGGGTACGCGGTGGCCGACGACCTGCTGCGGCGGATCGTCAAGGAGGTCGGGCCGGACACGACCCTGGTGGTCGCCTCAGGCCTCGGCCAGCAGCCCTACGTGACCGAGGAGTTCCGGGGCGGCCGGTCGGTGGTCCGGATGAACGACATCGCCCAGGTGCTCGACCTGATCGGGGTCAAGGGGCGGTGCAAGCCGTACTCGGTGATGGCCCCGCAGTGGAACATCGAGTTCGCCGACCCGGCGGTCCAGGCCGAGGCCGTCCGGGGGCTGAAGGAGGCGTACCTGAAGGAGCCGGGGACGCCGCTGTTCTCGTGCCTCGAGGCCGGGAACACGATCGTCGTCAACGTCCTCCAGAAGCTCCCCCGGCCGCTCGACCTCGGTGCCGACTGCGTCTTCCCGACGACCGGCAGGCGGGTCAAGCTGGGCGAGCTGGTGGCCGAGAAGGACCCGACCCCGAAGCAGGGGTACCACGACAAGCCGGGCGTGCTCATCATGGCCGGGCCGGGGGTCCGGAAGGGGGCGGCCGTCGGCGAGTGCTCGACGCTCGACCTGGCCCCGACGATGCTCGCCCTGCTCGGGCGGCCGGCCCCGGCCCACATGACCGGGCGGGTGCTGGACGCGCTGCTGGCGCGGGGGGGCCGGTCGGCCCGGGCCGACGCCCCGCGCCGCGAGCCGGTCACCGCCTGACGGCGGGCACGGGCGGAATGCCGGTGCCACCGAAGTCACCGGGCCCAGGCCGCCCGGCCCACCCCGCAAGGACTGCCGAGGGCGCCATGGCACGGGTCGCGGTGTTCGGGGTCGGGTACGTCGGGTGCGTCACCGCCGGGTGCCTCGGGCGGGACGGGCACACCGTGGTCGGGGTGGACGTGGACCCGGCCAAGGTGGCCGAGGTGAACGCCGGGGTCCCGCCGGTCGCCGAGCCGGGGCTGGACGACATCGTCCGGGCCCAGGTGGCCGCCGGCCGGCTCCGGGCGACGGCCGACCCGGCCGAGGCGGTGGCCGAAACCGACCTCGCCCTGGTCACCGTCGGCACCCCGTCGGCCGACGACGGGAGCGTCAGCACCGAGACGGTCGAGAAGGTCGTCCGGGCGGTCGGGGCGGCGGTCCGGGCGGCCGGCCAGGCGTACCGGGTGGTGGTCCGCTCGACCCTCCTGCCGGGCATCCTGGAGGAGCGGCTGCGGCCGGCCCTGGAGGAGGCGGCCGGGCGGGCGGTCGGCCCCGGGCTGGGGCTGTGCAACAACCCCGAGTTCCTGAGGGAGAGTTCGGCCGTCAAGGACTACTACCACCCGCCCTACGTCCTGGTCGGGGCGGACAACCCGGAGGACGCCGACGCCGTCTTAGACCTGTACCGGGAGGTCCACGCCGAGAAGCTGGTGACCAACCCCCGCACGGCGGCGATGGTCAAGTACGCCTGCAACGCCTACCACGCCCTGAAGGTGGCGTTCGCCAACGAGGTCGGCAGCCTGGCGAAGGCCCTGGGGGCGGACGGGCACCGGGTGATGGACCTGGTGTGCCAGGACACCAAGCTGAACGTGTCGGCCGCGTATTTGCGGCCGGGGTTCGCGTTCGGCGGGTCGTGCCTGCCGAAGGACCTGCGGGCCCTGGCCCGGTTCGCCGAGCAGAAGGGGGTCAAGGCCCCGCTGCTGGCCGCCGCCCTGGCGTCGAACGAGAGCCACCTGCGGCGGGCCCTGAAGCTGGTCCGGGACGCCGGCGAGCGGCGGGTCGGGCTGGTCGGGCTGAGCTTCAAGGCCGGGACCGACGACCTGCGGGAGAGCCCGATGGTGGACCTGGCCGAGGCCCTGGTCGGGTCCGGGTACGAGGTCACCATCTACGACCCGGGGGTGATGCTCGGCCGGCTGCGGGGGCGGAACCTGGCGTACATCGACCGCCACCTGCCCCACCTGGCCGGGCTCCTGGCCCCCCAGCCGTCGATGGTGCTGGAGCGTGCTAGGCTGCTCCTGCTGTGTACCGACGTGGCCGACGAGTTCGACTGGCGGGGCCGGTTCCGGGGGCGGGTGATCGACCTCCGCAAGGACCTCGCCCGGCCCGACCCCGCCCCCCTGGGTTAACCACTTGACCGCGACCACCCTCGAACCCGAGCCGGCCCCGGCCGCCGGACGCCCGGCCCCACCCCGGCTGGCCGGCCGGGACATCCTCTGCTTCAGCCACGACTGGACCGGCGACCCGCTGTCCAAGACCCACCTGATGCGGCTCCTGGCCCGGGACAACCGGGTCCTGTGGGTGAACTCGATCGGCTACCGGACCCCGTCCCTGGGGAGCAAGGCCGACCTCGGCCGGCTGTGGGCGAAGCTGAACGCCGCCCGGGAGCCGCTCCGGGAGGTCGAGCCGAACCTGTGGGTGCTCAACCCGCTGGCGGTCCCGGCCTACGGGCTGAAGGCGGCCCGCGGGTTCAACCGGTGGTGGCTCCGCCGGCAGGTCAAGGGGGCGATGCGGAAGCTCCACTTCCGCCGGCCGGTCAACTGGGTGTTCAACCCGGCCGCCTCCATCCTGGCCGGCCGGCTCGGCGAGGAGGTGCTGATCTACCAGTGCGTCGACGAGTACTCGGCGTTCACCGGGGTGACGGCCCAGGCCATCCTCGACCTGGAGGCCGACCTGCTCCGCAAGTCGGACCTGGTGGTCGTCTCGGCCGACAAGCTGTTCGAGACCAAGAGCCGGTACAACGACCGGACGGTGGTGGTCCGGCACGGGGTCGACTTCGACCACTTCCGCAAGGCCCTCGACCCGGCCACGGTGGTGCCGCCCGAGGTGGCGGACCTGCCCAAGCCGGTCATCGGGTTCTTCGGGCTGATCGCCGACTGGGTCGACGTGGAGCTGATGGCCGAGGTGGCCAAGCAGTACCCGCACGGGTCGCTGGTCGTCCTCGGCAAGGCGACCACCGACGTGTCGGCGCTCGAGGCGCTGCCGAACGTCCACCTGCTCGGGCGGAAGCCCTACGCCGACCTGCCGGCGTACTGCAAGGGGTTCCAGGTCGCCCTGAACCCGTTCCGGATCAACGAGCTGACCCTGGCGGCCAACCCGCTCAAGGTGCGGGAGTACCTGGCGGCCGGGCTGCCGGTGGTGGCGACGAATATCCCGGAGGTGGCGGTGCTGGGCACCTGCCGGGTGGCCGACACCCCGGCCGACTTCCTGCGGGAGGTGGGCGAGGCGCTGGAGAACCCCGGCCCGCGGGCGGACATCAGCGAGACCGTCCGGGCGGCCGGGTGGGACGCCCGGCTGCGGGAGATCGAGGGGCACCTGGCGGCCCTGCCGGGGGTGAAGGGGGGGCGGCCGTGAAGCTGACGGTGGTGGCCGGGGCCCGGCCGAACTTCATGAAGGTGGCCCCGATCCTGTGGGAGGTGGCCCGCCGGCCCCACGTCCGGGCCACCCTGGTCCACACCGGCCAGCACTACGACGAGAAGATGTCGAAGCTGTTCTTCGACCAGCTCAAGATCCCCAAGCCGGACATCGACCTGGAGGTCGGGTCGGCCTCCCACGCGGTCCAGACGGCCGAGGTGATGAAGCGGTTCGAGCCGGTCGTCGTGGAGGGCAAGCCGGACGCGGTGCTGGTGGTGGGCGACGTGAACTCGACCATCGCCTGTGCCATGACGGCGGTGAAGCTCGGCGTCCCGGTGGCCCACGTCGAGGCCGGGCTGCGGAGCTTCGACCGGACCATGCCGGAGGAGATCAACCGGCTGCTGACCGACGCCATCAGCGAGTGGCTGTTCGTCAGCGAGCCGAGCGGGGTGGAGAACCTGCGGAACGAGGGGGCCTACCCCGGCCGGGTCCACTTCGTCGGGAACGTGATGATCGACACGCTGGTGGCCTGCCGGGACCAGTTCGAGGCGGCCGTCGACCTGCGGACGTTCGGGGTCGAGAGCAACGGCTACGCGGTGCTGACCCTGCACCGGCCGGCGAACGTGGACGACCCGGCCGTCTTCCGCGGCCTGCTGCGGGCGGTCGAGGGGGTGCAGCGGGAGCTGCCGGTGGTCTTCCCGGTCCACCCGCGGACGCGGAAGGCCCTGGCCGCCCACCCGGCGGCCCTGCCGAACCTGAAGCTCGTGGACCCGCTCGGCTACCTGGAGTTCATGAAGCTGGTCAGCCACGCCCGGCTGGTCCTCACCGACAGCGGCGGCATCCAGGAGGAGACGACGTACCTCGGGGTGCCGTGCCTGACCCTGCGGGAGAACACCGAGCGGCCGAGCACCATCGACCAGGGGACGAACGTCCTGGTCGGCATGGACCCGGACAAGATCGTGGCGGCGGCGAGGAAGGCCGCGAAGGCCGGCCGCGGCGGGCACCAGGTCCCGGACAAGTGGGACGGCCACGCCTCCCGCCGGATTCTCGACGTGCTGGCCGGGCCGTGAGGCGACCCAGGCCTTCGGCCTGGGCTATGCTGGCGCGGGCCTTCAGCCCGCCCGGCCCGGCTTAGAGGGCTGAAGGCCCGACACAACATAGCCCGGGGTGAAGCCCCGGGTCCGAGTTCGCCAACCTTTTCGCACCCGGGATTTGCCTCATGGCCGCCGACCAGTCGATCGCCACCCTGCCGAAGCGGATCCAGTCCCGGGAGGCCCTGGTCGGGATCATCGGCCTGGGGTACGTCGGGCTGCCGCTGGCAAAGACGTTCACCAAGGGCGGCTTCCGCGTCCTCGGGTTCGACGTGGACAAGCAGAAGGTGGACAAGCTGAACGCCGGGAGGTCGTACATCAAGCAGTTCCCGGACGCGGTCATCGCCGAGATGCGGGGGAAGTTCGAGGCGACCGACCGGTTCGACCGGCTGGGCGAGCCGGACGCCGTCCTGATCTGCGTCCCGACCCCGCTGACCGACGCCCGCGAGCCGGACCTGTCCTACGTCGAGAAGTCGGCCGAGGCCGTGGCCGCCCAGCTCCGCCCGGGGCAGCTCGTCGTCCTCGAAAGCACCACCTACCCGACCACCACCCGGGCGGTCGTCCTGCCGATCCTGGAGAAGCGGGGGCTGAAGGCCGGGCAGGACTTCCTGCTGGCGTTCAGCCCGGAGCGGGAGGACCCGGGGAACGCGACGTTCTCGGTGTCGAACATCCCGAAGGTGGTCGGCGGGCTGGACGGCCCGAGCACCGACGCCGCGTGTGCCCTGTACGGGGCGGTCGTCCCGCAGGTCGTCCGGGTGAACAGCCCGGAGGTCGCCGAGGCCTGCAAAATCCTGGAGAACACGTACCGGGCGATCAACATCGCCCTCGTCAACGAGCTGAAGGTGCTGTACGACCGGATGGGGATCGACGTGTGGGAGGTGATCGACGCGGCCAAGACCAAGCCGTTCGGGTTCCAGGCCTTCTACCCCGGCCCGGGCCTGGGCGGGCACTGCATCCCGATCGACCCGTTCTACCTGACCTGGATCGCCCGCAAGTACGGGATGAACACCCGGTTCATCGAGCTGGCGGGTGAGGTCAACACGTCGATGCCGCACTACGTCGTCACCCGGGTGGCCGAGGCCCTGAACGAGGCCGGCAAGCCGGTCAAAGGGAGCAAGGTCGCCCTGCTGGGGATGGCGTACAAGAAGGACGTGGACGACCCGCGGGAGAGCCCGTCGTTCGAGCTCTTGGAGCTGCTGCTGAAGAAGGGGGCGAGGGTCACGTACAACGACCCGCACATCCCCAGCCTGCCCCGGATGCGGCACTACCCGGACCTGGAGCCGCTGGCCAGCCAGCCGCTCACCCCGGAGTACCTGGCCGCCCAGGACTGCGTGCTGATCGCCACCGACCACACCGCCTACGACTACGCCTTCGTGGTCAAGCACAGCCGGCTGGTGGTGGACACCCGCAACGCCACCAAGGGCGTCACCGCCGGGCGGGAGAAGGTCGTCAAGGCGTAACCTCCCTGAGCGGGGGGCGTCAGCCCCCTGAGCCGTTGCGACCTCAGGGGGCTCACGCCCCCCGCTCAGGGGCTCACCCCCATGCTCACCCTGTTCCGGCTGATCCGCTCCGACCTCCGGGCCAAGGCCCTCTGGTGCTACGAGCGGGACGACTGGAAGGGGGTGCTCAAGACCCTGCTGACCGACGGCACCCCGGCGATGGTCTGGTACCGGCTGATGCAGTGGTCGCACCGATACCGGCTGCTGGCCCCGCTGGCGATGGTGTTCAACAAGGTCAACACCGCCTGCTGCCACTGCGTCATCGGCCGGGGGGCGGAGTTCGGCCCGGGGTTCGTCCTGATCCACTCGGACGGGGTGGTCATCAACGGCACCGTCCGGGGCGGGCGGGACGTGAAGGTCGAACACCAGGTGACGATCGGGGCCGAGAAGCGGCAGAGCCCGGTGATCGGGGACGGGGTGTTCCTCGGGGCCGGGGCCAAGGTCCTCGGATCGGTCACGATCGGCGACCGGGCCAAGGTCGGGGCGAACGCGGTGGTGGTCAAGGACGTACCGCCGGACGCCACCGTGGTCGGCATCCCGGCCCGGGTGGTGCGGGTCGGGGGCAAGCCGGCGGAGCAGCCGGCAGTGGGCGGTGGGCGGTGGGCAGACGGAACGGACCCGACCACCGAGCCCCCGCCCTCAGCTCCGGTCTCCTGACCTCTGCCCACCGCCCACCGCCCACTGCTAACGAGGTCTCGCGTGAGTCCCACCCCGCTCGAACTCGCCTGCTGGGCCTGCCTGGGGGTGGTGGCGTTCGCCTACGCCGGCTACCCGGTCCTGATCTACGCCCTGTCGAAGCTGTTCGGCCGGCCGCCGGTCCCGCCCCCGGCCGACGACGCCCGGCTGCCGGCCGTGTCGCTCTTGATCGCCGCGTACAACGAGGAGGTGGACATCGAGGCCCGGGTCCTCAACCTCCTCCGGCTCGACTACCCGAGGGACAAGCTCGAACTCGTCATCGCCTCGGACGGGAGCACCGACCGGACGAACGACATCGTCCGCCGGTACGAGGCGGCCGGGGTCAAGCTGGTCGCTTACGGGGAGAACAAGGGGAAGGCGACCGTCCTCAACCGGACGGTGCCGACCCTCTCGGGCGAGGTCGTCGCCCTGTCCGACGCCAACACCCACTGGGCGCCCGACGCCCTGCGGAACCTGGCCCGGTGGTTCGCCGACCCGTCGGTCGGGGTGGTGAACGGCAAGCTCGTCCTGGTGGACCCGGCCACCGGCCGGAACGTCGACGGGCTGTACTGGAAGTACGAGACGTTCCTGAAGAAGTGCGAGAGCAAGCTCGGGGCGCTGTTGGGCACCAACGGGGCCATCTACGCCGTCCGCAAGGACATCTTCCCCGCGGTGACGCCCGGGACGCTGATCGACGACTTCGTCATCCCGATGAACGCCCGCCGGGCGACCGGCTGCCGGATCGTCTACGACACCAAGGCCGTCGCCAGCGAGGAGACGGCCCCGACCATCCGGGCCGAGTTCCGTCGCCGGGTCCGGATCGGGGCCGGCGGGTACCAGAGCATCGCCCTGCTCTGGCCGCTGTTGTCCCCGGCCCACGGGTGGGTGGCCCTGACCTTCTTCTGCCACAAGATCGTCCGCTGGGTCTGCCCGTTCTTCCTCCTCGCCGCCCTGGTGCTGAACGTCCTCCTGTTCCTCGACCCGGCGGCCGACCAGCTCCGGGCGGCGTGGCTGCTGGCCGCCCAGGCCGGGTTCTACGCCCTGGCGGCGGCCGGGAACTGGGTCCCGGCCCGGCCCCGGTGGCTGCGGTTCTTCCGCCTGCCGACCCTGTTCGCGTCGATGAACCTGGCCCTGTTCTTCGGCTTCTTCCGCTGGCTGTTCGGGCCGAAGACCGGGACCTGGAAGCGGACCGACCGGGGCCAGGGGTCGGTGATCAGGGGTCAGGAATCAGGGGTCGGGGGCCAGGGCGGTAGTCCCGGGGGCGCGGCCGTCAGTCTTTCTGACTCCTGACTCCCGTCTCCTGACTCCTGAGGGGAAGGCCGATGATCGGGTGGGCGGTCGGGGCGGCGCTGCGGGCGGCCGGGCGGCCGAAGAACCTCGACCGGTGGCTGCCGGACAACCTGTTCCGGCCGACCCGCCGGCACCCGCCGGGCAAGCCGGTCGAGGTGCTGATCGCCGTCTGCGACCACTTCGAGCCGCGGCGGGGCAACGCCTCGGCCGAGAAGGCCAAGGCCCGACTCGACCGGTGGACGGCCGAGTACCCCCGGCTGTTCGCCGACTTCCGGGACAGCGGCGGCGTCCCCCCGCAACACACCTACTTCTACCCGATCGACGAGTACGACCCGGGCCACGCCGACCGGATCGCCGCCCTGTGCCGGACCGGGCTGGGCGAGATGGAGGTCCACTACCACCACGACGCCGACACCGCCGACAACCTCCGGCGGGCCTTGCTGGACTTCAAGCGGACGCTGGCCGACCGGCACGGGGTGCTCGGCCGGGACAAGCAGACCGGCGAGCCGGTGTACGCCTTCATCCACGGCAACTGGGCGCTGGACAACAGCCGCCCGGACGGCCGGTGGTGCGGGGTGAACAACGAGCTGGACGTGCTCCGCGAGACCGGCTGCTACGCCGACTTCACCCTGCCGTCGGCCCCGAGCGACACCCAGACCCGCACGGTCAACAGCATCTACTGGGCGGTGGACGACCCGGCCCGGCCGAAGTCGCACGACACCGGGGTGCGGCTGGGGACGGCCCCCCGGCCGGCCGACGGCCTGCTGATGATCCAGGGGCCGCTGCTGTTGGACTGGGGCCGGCGGAAGTGGGGGCTGATGCCCGGGATCGAGAACGCCGACCTGACCCACGCCCTCCCGCCGGACGGGCGGCGGCTGGGGCTGTGGCTGCGGGCCGGGGTCCACGTCCCGACCCGGCCGGAGTGGGTGTTCGTCAAGCTCCACACCCACGGGCTGAACGAGCCGAACCAGGACGCCCTGTTGGGCGAGCCGATGGTCCGGTTCCACGAGGTCTTACGGGACCGGGCCACCCGTGACCCGCTGTTCCGGTATCACTACGTCACCGCCCGGGAGATGGCCAACCTGGCCTTGGCGGCCGAGGCCGGCACCCCCCGGACGGTCGCCGAGGCCCGGTCGTTCCGGTACGAGGGGTTCAGGTAACGCCTCACTTCTCCCGCAATTCGTCCAGTTGCATGATGATGTCGCGGTCAGCCGGGTCGAAACGGGCGGGCCGCCGGCCGGTTCGGATCGGGCCAAAATTCACGAACCGCCTGATAAGCCCTTCCGTCCGCCCCAGACGGTGCTAATCTGATAGGACTCGTTACAACCCGCGCCACCCCGCGGACCGGCGGG
>JAIEQN010001129.1 GCA_019747685.1 Gemmataceae bacterium | reverse complement strand
GCCGGTCCGGGTGGCGGGGGGGGCGGGGGCAGCGGCCGCGTGGCCCCGGTGCTATGCCCGCCGGGGGCATCGCGGACTCTGCCCCGGCCACCCGGATCGTACACCGAGTAACCCATGACCGTACTCCGGCTCACCGCCGCCGCCCTCATCGCCTCTGCCGGCTGCTCCGGGCCGGGGAACGCCCCGGTCGATCCGGAGGCGGCCCGGGAGGCGCTCCGGGCGGCCCTGGACAGTTGGAAGCGGGGGGAGAAGGCCGACGCCCTCCAGGCGGCCTCGCCCCCGGTGTACGTGATCGACGCGGAGTGGCAGGGCGGGGCCGGGCTGAAGGACTACCGGCTGGCCGGGGACGGGGAGGCGGCGGACGCCAACCTGTTCTGCCCGGTGGTGCTGACCGTCCGCACCCCGGGCGGGGCCGAGGTCGTCCGGCCGGTGACGTACATCGTCAGCACCGCCCCGAACCGGACCGTGACCCGCAAGGTGTTCTGACCCGGCGGGGCGGCCGGGGCGGAAAATCCGCCGCCGCTTGACGCCCCCGACCGGGCGGCTTACTATATCCACACAACGAGGGGGTGTAGCTCAGTTGGTAGAGCGCTTGAATGGCATTCAAGAGGTCAGGAGTTCAACTCTCCTCACCTCCACTCGTCCCGAGCCCCGGTAAACCCGGGGCTTGTTCATTTCCCGTCCATCCGTTCCCCGGGCGGCTTGCACAACGGGCGGCTTCTCTCCCCCCTTCGTACCGCGGACACGGTCTAATGGCGGGGTCTGCCGTCGCGGCCCCGGAACCCGCCCGTGAGTACCACCCCGGCCAGCCTGCTGGAGCGGCTGAAGGCCCCGGCCCCGACCCCGGCCGACTGGCGGCGGCTCCACGACCTGTACCGCCCGCTGGTCCGCCACTGGGCCGGCCGGGCCGGGCTGCCGGGCGAGGCCGACGACATCGCCCAGGAAGTCCTGATCGCGGTGTTCCGCGGGCTGGCGGCGTTCGAGCGGCACCGGGACGGGGCGTTCCGGGCCTGGCTGCGGACGATCACCGTCCACAAGGTCCGCAGCCACCTGCGGGCCGCCCGGCCGGAGGTCCCGGACGCCGGCGGGTTCCTGGACCGGCTGGCCGACCCGGCCGGCGACCTGTCCCGGGAGTGGGACCGGGACCACGACCGGCACGTGTTCGACGAGCTGCTGGCCGCGGTCCGGCCGGACTTCACCCCGCCGACCTGGGAGGCGTTCCGGCTGTTCGCCGTGGACGGCCGGTCGGCGGCCGAGACCGCGGCTGCGACCGGCTTGACCGAGAACGCGGTGATGCTGGCCAAGTCCCGAATCCTCAAGCGGCTGCGGGAAAAAGCCGCCGGGCTGATCGACTGGGGCCGCATTGTAGGATGGGTCCGGGCGGTCCGACCGCCGACCCACCACCCGATGCTTACTCTTTCACAAGGTAGGTGAGGCGGGCGTTCGGGCGGTAGTTCTCGGCCAGAAGTTTGTCGATCCCGTCGCCCCGGCCGGACGCCGCAGGTGAGGGGTAATAGATGTCGTTTTTCAGGTCGGCGTAACAGTAGACATCGTCCGGGCGGTCGGCGTTGTACACGCAGACGGCATCAGGGCCCATGAGGAAGGCCTTGAGACGTGGTGCGCGGCCCACAACGGGTCCTACGAAGTACGGCCCTATTGTCTTCCCCGCGACGCGGACGCGGTAGCAGTAATCCCGCCCGTCGGCAGTCGCCCGCTCGAAGAACACGACCTCCCCGTCCCCCACTTTGTACCGCAACAGTACTCCGCCGGGCCACGCGAGCCACGCCGCCGCGCCGACCGCCAGCGCGACGCCGGCGGCCAGTTTACCCACCATAGCTCCTCCCTGCCGAGGCGGATAGAGGGTCGTCATTCGTCGTCCGGGTACATCGACTTTTCCAACTCATACTGCTCGTTGTAGGGCGTGTACCACCAGACTGACATATGTGCAGGCCAGGTTTTTTGTTGAAGTCCGGGAATTTCATTTTGACGCCCTTGAAGCTCGTCGTTAGGTCGTTGTCGTCGGGGGGCGTGAATTTGTACCACCGGATACTCTCGTGTCCGAGGTCGTTCGTCTGCCACTTCAGCAGCTCGGTCGCCTCCTCCTTGCTGAGTTTACGGCCGAGCCCGAAGTGCTTGGCCACATCCTCCGGCTTCTTGAGGGTCTTGCCCTCGGGGTCCGCCGTGTAGATGGCGAACCCGAGCCGGTTGGAGACCAAGTCCTCGCGGGAGTACCCCGACCCGCTCAGGCCGACCTTAGCCGCGTTCAACTGGAATCGCTCGACGTAGAGTTGGTAGTCCATGTGGAGGGCGAGAGCGACGTGAAGGACTTGGTCCTCCGGGGTGTCCTTCCGCACATAGTAGTGCTTCCCGGGCATCCGTTTGTCGCCGGGGTCGTTAAGCGTGACGATCACATACCCGGCACCTTGTTGGAACCCCGGCGGCATCTTAAACCCACGGTTGGCCGTCGATCCCTCGTTCGCCAAGGCCGCCCTGAGCCGCTTGACTACCATCGCTGAGGCGCCGGGTTGGCGTGGTGCCAATCCACCCAGCCGATGTTCTCGTAGTACTCCAGCCGCCCCTCCGGGATCTCGTCTGGGACCCCCCGGAGGCCGCTCGGGTCGGTCATGTCCGTCGGGCAGTTGCCGACGAACCCGTAGAGGTTCACATCCCCACCGGAGAACCCGATCGGGTCCTGGGTGATGAACCGGCCGAGGGTCGGGCTGTACACGTCGGCTCCTTAGTTCGGGTTGGCGAGCATCCGGCGCAACATGTCGTAGTCTACCTCGATCGAGGCCGGCACGCCGCCGGCTGGTGGCTCTCCCCGCCGCAGCGGCCCCCACCACCACCGCTCATGGTCGGGGTGGTCCAGGCACCACTCGGCCGCGTGGGTGGCCGCGATCCGCCGCTCCACCGGCCACGGCACCCGCGGCCACCGCCGCCGGTCGCGTCGCAGCGAGCCCTCGACCTGCGGAAAGCCGGGCGGGCGGCGGTCTAGCAGGTTGGCATCCCACCGGGCCAGCGCCGCGTCCAGGCACAGCGGGTAGGTGGCGTACTCCGGGGTCACCTCGGCCGCATCGGCGAAGCACTCCACCGCTTCCCGGTGCCGCCGCAAATCAAGCAGCACGAAGGCCCGCTGGGCGACCGCGTTGGCCGCCTCCCGCCTGGGGGAGAAAGACTCCAAGTAGCCAAACGCCCGCTCTTCCTCCGGGCCGTCGATGGGTAGCGGCCACCGCCGGTAGTGGTCGTCCGGTGGGTCGTCGAAACCCCGGCCGGACGCCTCGATGTTGAACCGCTCCCCGGCCGCCGGGTCGTCCCACCGGGCGAACAGGTGACGCTTGGCGCAGGCCAGCCGGACCGGGTAGCCGAGCCGCCGGCCGACCGCCGCGTACACCACCGGGAGGGTCGCGCAGGTCCCGCCAGGACCTTGGATGGCCCCGTGGATGAACTGCTCGTGCAGCTCGAACGGTTCCTCCGGCCCGGCTCCGATCTTGGACGAGTCGTAGCGGACCCCGCAGTGCCGCTGGAGGACGGTCGTCAGGGCCAGCACCCGGAAGTACGCCTCCGAGTGGTTGTACTCCGCCGGGTTCGGGTGGAAGAACTCGTCCAGCCCGGCGGCCGTCCACCGGCGGACCAGGTCGGCCGCTCCGTCCAGCCACCGCAGGCAGCCGGGCACGTCGATCGCGTCGGCCCCCGGGTGCCCGGCGGCGCACGCCAGGTTCACCGCCGCCACGTCGAGGCCGGCGAGGTCGGCCTCCGGCATCCGCGCCAGCCGCCGCCAGTCCGGAAGGTCGGGATTCACGCCCACGCCCCGCGGGAACGCCGATGGGGAAGATCGTACCATCCCGGCCGGGGCACACAACCCCCGGCCGGGGATTATTTCCACACACGCCGGGGCGAGGCCTACAAAGGGGCGTGCCGGCGGGACCGATCACCGTCACCCGCCCCCGGTGCCGGGCGGTGGCGCGGTCGAACAGGTGGACGAGGGCCTCGGGGTGCCAGCCAGTCGCGTCGCCGGCCACGCCGAGATTGAACTGACCATCTCTGGGGTGTCAAAGAGTGATTCGAGCTTTGATACGGGGTACCGGCCGTGGTCCCCCGGGTAAGGACTTACGGCGCGACCGAAGGCGGAACATAATGACTTAAGTTACCAGTCGGCGAATTCGTAACAAAGCCAACTCTCCTTACCTCCACTCGTCCCAAGCCCTGGTCGAGCCGGGGCTTGCCCGTTTAACCGGTCTAGAAGGGCCGCCGTCGCGCCCCGCGGGCCGGTCACGACCCGGCCGGGAGCCGGACCCGGAAGGTGGTCCCCTGCCCGGCCGCCGATTCCACCTCGATCGCCCCCCCGGCCGACCGGACGATCCCCTGCACCGCCGCCAGCCCCAAGCCCCGGCCGGTCGGCTTGGTCGTGAAGAACGGGTCGAACACCCGGGCCTGCACCTCCGCCGACATCCCGACCCCGGCGTCGGCCACCACCAACTCCACCCACCCCGGCGGCCCCGGCCGGGTCGAGACGCCGACCTCCCCGGCCCGCCCGGCCATCGCCTCGGCCGCGTTCGTCAACAGGTTCAACACCACCTGCCGGAGTTGCGTCTCGTCCCCCCGGACCGGCGGGAGGGCGGCGGCCAGGTCGAGCCGCAGATCGACCCCCGCGGGGAGGACCGCCCGGACCAGCCCGGCCGTCTCCCGGGCGACCCGGTTCAGGTCGACCGGGCCGGGCCGGCGGGCCGGCCCCCGGCCGGCGAACGCCAGCATCTGCCCGCACAGCTCGGCCGCCCGGCCGCACGCCTCTTCCACCCGGGCCAGGTGGGCGGCCGCCGGCGACCCCGGGGGCACGTCCTGGGCGGCCAGGGCGGCGCTCCCCCCGATCACCGTCAGCAGGTTGTTGAAGTCGTGGGCCGCCCCGGCCGCCAGCAGGCCGAGGCTGTCCAGCCGCTGGGCCTCGGCCACCCGGGCGTCCAACCGCCGCCGCTCGTCCGCCTCCCGCTCCCGGTCGGTCACGTCCACCCCGACCCCGCCGACGTACCGGGTCCCGTCCGGGCCGACGAACGGGAACTTGACGTTCAGCCACGTCCGCACCGCCCCGCCCGGGTCCGGGGCCGGCTCGACCACCTGGAGCGGCCGACCGGACGCCAGCACGGCCGCGTCGTTCGCCCGGAACACGGCCGCCACGTCCGCCGGCCAGACCTCCTCCGGGGTCCGCCCGACCCGGTCGGCGGCGTCCGGCCCTAGCGCCTCGACGTACCCGCGGCTGACGAACATGTACCGGCCGGCCTCGTCCCGCAGCCAGGCGATCCCCGGGACGTGGTCCATGAACAGCCGGAACAGCTCCTGCTGCCCGCCGAGGGCGGCCCGGAGGTGGCGGACCTCGTCGTTCACCAGGGCCGCCACCAGGACCGACCCGACCGCCCCGCCCGGCCCCGGCTCGGGGACGAACCGGTACTCGACCAGCCGCTCCCGGCCGCCGTCCGCCTTGTACTGGAACCACCCCGGCTCGCCGGTCCGGAACGCCTCCTCGACGTACCCCTGCCACCGGCCGTAGTCCGCCTCCGGCATTCCCAGCTCGGAGCACGTCCGGCCGACCACCTCGGCCGGGGCCCGGCCGACCTGCTCGGCCCCCCGCCGGTTGGCGTACAGGAGCCGCATGTCCGGCCCGACCCGGAAGACGGTGACCGGCAGGGCGTCGAGGACGGCTTGGTGGTCGGCCGGGGGCCGGGCGGGCGGGGACATGGGGCGGACCTCCCCCGGGCGGGAGCGAGTCCGCCCGAGGATTCAGTCGCGGAGCTGGTTGACGGTATAATAGCACTCGTCGTGGAGTAGCTTCCGGCCGTCGGCCGATTTTACCCCGTCCGCCCGGACTTCGTAGACCCGCCCCCTTCGTACACCGGGTACGGACAGCGACAGCGTCCGACCGTCGGCCGACAGCGTCGCGGCGGTCACGGCCTCGGCCCGGCGGTCCACCTCCGGCGACCCGTAGGTCTGCCAGTAGACGTAGGTGTACGACCCGACCGACGCCGCCCGGGGCGTCACCGATTCGGGTTTCACGGGTTGGGTGAACGTCAGGTCGAACCCGTCGCGGGTGAGGGCGACGTGGTGGACCTCGAACGGCTCGGCCCCGGCGTAGACGAGCCGCTGGAGCCCGTACATCTTCCCGCCCAGCGACCCCCAGCCGCGGCCGGTCTGGCCGGCGAACAGGCTGCCGTCCGGGGCGAAGGCCAGCCGGTTCACCCCGCACTGGAGGCCGGAGCGGAACGGGAAGCAGGCCCCCTGGTAGGCGCCGTTCACCTTCTCCAGGGCCACCCGCATGACGGTCGACTTCGTCTGGTCGCCGACGAAGCACTGGCCGGCGAACGGGCCGAACTTGCCGCCGGTGGTGTCCCAGACGGGTTCGCTGACCGAGTTGCCCATCCGGCCGTAGGGGAACCAGACGGCCGGCGGGTCGACCTGCGGAAACCCGGACGGACCGCCCTCCGGCCCCCGCTGGCCATCGTAGAGCATGCCGCTGGCGACCTTGTCGGGGTTCCCGGCGAACGGCGACTCCTTCAGCCACCGCAGCGGGGCCTGGTGGCCGTAGAACTCCGCCTTCCGGAGGTGGTGGAGCTTGTTGGACGCGACCCACTCGCCTTGGTTGTCGGCGTAGAACAGGTCGCCGTCGGGGGAGAAGGCGACGCCGTTGGGCGACCGGAGGCCGTAGGCCCACGGCTCCATCGAGCCGTCGGGCGACACCTTCACGCACCACCCCCGCCACGGGGCCTTGGCCTGGTGGCCGCCGCCGAACCCGACGTTCAGGGTGACGAAGAAGTTGCCGTCCTTGTCCCGGGCCGGGCCGAAGGCGAACTCGTGGTAGTCGCCGGAGACGCCCCACTTGTCGCAGACGGTGGTGAACTCGTCGGCCGTGCCGTGGCCGTCCGTGTCGGTGATCCGGGTCAGCTCCGGCCGCTGGACGACGTACACCGTCTTGTCGTCCTGCACCCACATCCCGAGGGCCTCGTGCAGCCCGGCCGCCCAGCGGGTCATCTTGATGTCGGCCGGGGCGGCGGTCGGGTTGTGGACCAGCCAGATTTCCCCCCGGCGGGTGCAGGCCAGCAGCTTGCCGTCGGGCCGGAAGGCCAGCCCGCCGACCTCCAGTACGCAATCGTCGGCCAGCGGGACCGTCACCAGCTTGTAGTGGGCGGCCTCGTCGCCGTTCGGCGCGGACGGGGTCTGGGCCGCGACCGCCTTCGGGAAGTCGCGGTCGAGCTGCTTGCGGACCGCCTCGGGGACGATCGACGGGAGTTCCGGGTTGACGTAAACGGCCCACCCGCCGAGGTTCTGGCCGACCTTGAGGAGCAACTGGTTCTTGCCTTCCTTGACCTCGACCTCGACCCGGAACTGGTCCGGCTCGGCGGCCCGCTCGTGGTCCTCCAGGAGTACCCGCTTGCCGTTGACGAAGACGGTGAGGGTGTCGTCGGCCCCGAACGACAGCGGCAGGGTGAACGCCCGGGGCGAGCGGAACTCGTGGAGCAGGTAGGCGACCGAATGCTCGCGGTCGTCGGGGAACAGGGGCAGGAGGCTGACCACCCGGCCGGGGCCGAACCCATCGAACTCCTTCCACCCGAACCGCTTCCCGTCCTTGCCGGTGAAGGTGTCCGCCAGGTCGACCTTCTTTTCCGGCGCATAGGCGGTGTCGAGGGCGACCTTGTTGGCGTTGTCGAACGGCCCGGCGTAGTGCCAGGTGCCTTCGAGGGTGGGCAACCCGTACCCGGCGAGGGTGGCCCGGGCGGTCTCGGCCCGGGTCGGCTTGCGGACGTACCCGCCGGCCTTCGGGTCGGGCTTCGGCGGCTGGGCGGGGACGGCGGCGACGGCCGCGAGGAGGGCCACGACGGGCAGCAGGCGAGGCATGAGGCGGCTCGGCGGGAGGGGCGGCAGGCGGGAAGGCTGTTGTAGTTGTAGGGTGTGTCGAGCGGACCGTCCGCGGTCCGCGAGACGCACCCTACGGGCTAGAAGGTCTTCCACAACCGCCCGAACTCGGCGGCGAAGGCGGCGACCAGCCCGGGGTCGGTGGTGTCGACCACGTTCTCGTAGTTCACCTCGGCCGCCCCGCGGGTCCAGTTGTAGCTGCCGTCGAGCAGCCGGCCGCCGTCGACGACGGCGAACTTGTGGTGCATGTGGCCGGCGGTGTGCGGGTCGGACGGGCGGCCGGCCGGGTCGAACTTGACCGGGATGCCGGCCTCCCGGAACCGGCCGATGTCCGACCCGGGGTCGCGGGCCTTGTCGTTGTCCGAGATGATGCGGACCTTCACCCCGCGGCGGTGGGCGTCGAGGATCGGCCGGCTGATCCGGTCGTCGGTGATGGTGAAGACGCACAGGTCGAGGGTCTTCCGGGCGGCCGACAGCCGGCGGACGATCAGGTTCAGGCAGGCCTCGCCGGGGGCGAAGGCCACCGTTGCGGGCAGGCCGGGGGCGTCAGCGGCAGGAGGTTGGGTCGCCACCGGGGCGACGGCCCGCATCACCCCTTCGAGCCAGTCGAGAACCGCGGCCGCTCCGGGCGCCGACTTACGGGCCAAGTCGAAGGCGGCGTGGCGGACGACGCCGCGGAGTTGGTCGGTCGGGGCATGTTCGGCCAGCCAGGCGGCGAGGTCTTGCTTCTCGCCGCCGGTGAGCTGACCGTCGGCGAGGGTGGCGGACAGGAACCGTTCCGCGTCAGCGGCGTTCATCCCGGGAGGGTAACGGAACGGGGTGGGGGATGCAACCGTCTCGGCGAGCGGGGGGCGTGAGCCCCCTGGTGCTACGACCTATCAGGGGGCTCACGCCCCCCGCTCGCCCGGACTACTTCTCCCGCCGGACGGACCACTCGGTCAGCGATTCGAGGAGCGACCGGCACTCGGACCGCGGGAGGCAGTCCAGCTCGCGGCGGGCGGCCCGGGCGAGGTCGTCGGCCCGGAACCGGGCGTGGGCCACCGACCCCGTCTTCCCGAGCGCCGCCAGCACCTTCGCCCCGACCCCGGGGCCGCCGGCCCGGATCGCCTCCCGCAGGTTCTCGGCGTCGGTCGCCGGCAGCCGGCCGAGGCAATGGATGACCGGCAGGGTCAGCTTCTGCTGTTCGAGGTCGGTGCCGAGGGTCTTCCCGGCCGTCGCCTCGTCGCCCACGAGGTCGAGCAGGTCGTCGGCGATTTGGAACGCCCGGCCGAGGTTCCGGCCGAACCGGGCCAGCCGGTCGGCCACCTCGTCCGACGCCCCGGCGTATAAGGCCCCGAGCCGGCAGGCGGCCTCGGTCAGGGCGGCCGTCTTGCCGTCGATGACGGCGAGGTAGTCGGCCTCGGAGAGGTCGAGGTTGCCCCGCTCGCAGACCTGCCGCAGCTCGCCGGCACAGACCCGGTTGGTGGCCTCGCCGATGATCCGGCAGGCCCGGGCGTCGACGGTGCTGGTCAGGTGGAAGGCGTGGGTGAACAGGAGGTCGCCGAGCAGGATGCTGACCGTGTTGCCCCACCCGGCGTTGACCGTGGCGACGTGCCGGCGGACCTCGGCCTCGTCCAGCACGTCGTCATGAACGAGCGTGGCCGTGTGGATCATCTCCACGGCCGCGGCCAGGGTGTGATGGGCCGGGGTGACGCCACCGCACGCCTTCGCGGTGAGCAGCAACAGTGCGGGTCGGACCCGCTTGCCGCGGTAGTGCCCGAGGTGGTGGATCAGGGGCGCGACCGGCGACCGGTAGCCGGCGAGGGTGGCCGTCAGGATGCGGTCGGCTTCTTCCACGTCGGCCGCGACCGGGCCGAACGGGGAGCCGCCGCGGGGCGGGGCGGGGGCGGCCGAAAGAGCGGTGGCCATGACGCGGGCCTCTCCCCGACCCGCGGGCGGCGGGTCGGGATGGTGGTGGCCCGGCGTCATCGCTCCCCGTCCGGCGGGCGGACGAAGTGTCCGCTGGCGCCGCCGGCCTTTTCGTCCAGCCGGACGGCCTCGATCGTCATGCCCCGATCGACCGCCTTGCACATGTCGTACACCGCCAGGGCCGCCACGCTAACCGCAGTTAGGGCCTCCATCTCAACACCCGTCCGGGCGGAAACCCGGACCGTGCTTTCGATGCGGACGGCATCTTCTGCCGGGAACGAGAAATCGATCCGGACCGAAGTGAGTGGCAGGGGGTGGCAGAGGGGGATAAGGTCGGCCGTCTTCTTGGCGGCCATGATCCCGGCCAGCCGGGCGACTTCGAGCACGTCGCCCTTCGACAGCTTGCGGTCGCGGATCAGGACCAAGGTTTCCGGCCGCATCCGGACGACGGCCGACGCCCGGGCCTCGCGGTCCGTCACCGGCTTGCCGCCGATGTCCACCATCCGGGACGCCCCGGACTCGTCGAAGTGGGAGAGCGAGGACATGGTGGCCGGCTACCCGTCCCGGGGTTTCACCCCGGGCTACGTTGTTGCAGCCCTTCAGGCTGCGGGGAAACAGGCTTCCGACCCTGAAGGGGTCGCACAACATAGCCCGGGGTGAAACCCCGGGTCGTCGGACACGCCGTCATTGTCTTACCGGCGGCAGCAGCCGTGCCCCCCGGCCGGTCGGCATCCCGGTCGGCGGCGGAAGCTCCTCCGTGCCGGGTGGTAGCTCCGCCGGCACGCCCGCCGGCGGGGCACCCGGCAACAGCGGCTGCCGCGGCCCGGCCGGCGGGGCGGCGGTCGGCATTGCCGGCACGACCGGCCGGACCGTCACGTCTCGGTCGGCCTCGAACGCCCGGCCGTCGGTCGTGGTCAGCCGGACGGCCACCCGCACCCGATCGGCGGTCGGGTACGTCTGCCACTGGAGCGGGACGAAGTACCCGGTGGCCAACAGGCCGGACCGCCACGTCGGCCGGAGCCGGTCGGCGGGGATTTCCCAACTGCCGATCGGCGTCTTGATGCCGTTCAGGTCCACCTGCCAGGCGACGACCGACGCCGACGCCGGCACCTTGACCGCCGACTTGTCCTCGTCGGCCGGAACGATCACCACCATCAGCGACTCGTCGCCGGCGGCACCGTCGTCGTCCACCCCGCCGGTCCCCCGGCCGAGGGTGATCGACCGGACCGGGCACCCGGCCGGGGCGCCCGTGGGCACCGGGACCGGCCCGCCGGGCACCTGCGGGCCGCGGGACTGCTCGTAGGCCCGGTTCAGGGTGCGGGCCTGCTCCAGGGCCAGCCGGGTCTCGGCCAGCTCCCGGTCCCGGGTCCGCAGCTCGGCCTCGATCAGGTCGTACCGCTTGTTGGGTTTACACCCGACGAGGGCCAGGAGCGCGACGGCCCAGACCGCCGGGCGGCGGGCGACCCGTCCCGGGTTCCGGCGTGGTGGTCGCATCCTGGCGACCCGGGGTTGTCACCCCGGGCTATTCCCGGTGACCCCGTTGGGGTCACGTTGGTCGGGTGCCGCCCCGGAGGGGCGTCCGGGAATAGCCCGGGGTGACAACCCCGGGTCCGGTCACGCACCCACTAGTCCGAGGCCGCCCGGGCCCCGAGCTGGTCGGCCGGCATCCGGTCGAGCACCTTGTCGATCAGCCCGAACTCCCGGGCCTCGTTGGCCGACATGAAGTTGTCCCGGTCGGTCCCCTTCTCGATCACCTCCAG
>JAIEQN010000510.1 GCA_019747685.1 Gemmataceae bacterium | reverse complement strand
GCTCTTCTGGTGGGTCGTCTGGGCGGTGGTGCTAAACTACCTGTTGTCCGGACCGGCCGGCGAGCGGGGGCCGTCCGGCCCCCGCTCGCCGGGACGTTGGGTTAACCCTGGGTCGGCTGGCCCGGGCTGGTCGGGGCGCCCGGCGGCGGGCCGGTCGGGCGGCCGCCCTTACCGCCCCCGGACCCGGGCGGGGCGGCCGGTCCCGTCTTCTCCCCCTTCCCGGCCCACAAGGTCTTGTACTCGGCGTCGTCCACCTCCCGGACCTTCCCGTCGGTGAACGCCACCCGCTTCGTCCCGTCCGCCCCGGCCTGCTCGAAGACGACCGCGTCGGACGACCCGCGGCCGCCCCCGACCCCGTACCGGACCTTGAACGGCCGGCCGTCCCGCTCGGAGGTGAACAGCGCGTCGACGTTGTTCGGGTCGACCCCCATCATCCCCAGCTTGGTCGCGTCGAAGGCGCGGACGTAGTCCTTGAACGCGGCCTCGGTCTTCGGCCCCTGGCCGCCCTTGAAGTTCTGGTGGGCGGCGTACAGGTTCCCGAGCCGCTGGGCGTTCGACGTGTTCATCGCGGCGACGGCGTTGGCCGTCCCGTCCCGGCTACAGCCGGCCAGCCCGGCGGCCCCGGCCGCCAGGGCGAGCGCGGCCGCCCATCTCCGTGTCGGTCGCATGGTGAAAGTCCCCGGTGTATGGTGCGAACGGCCGGCGTGGGCCGGCCGGTAGGTGGTCACGGCGGGCGGGGGCGTCAGGCCCCGGATCTTCCGCCCTCTCCCCTTGGGGGAGAGGGCAGCCGCCCGCAGGGCGGCGGGCGCGGCCGCCCCCCGCGGGGGGGGGGGGGGGGGCCACATCCACACCTCCCCTCACCCGGTTGGTTCGCTCCGCTCGCCAACCACCCTCTCCCTCGAGGGGAGAGGGTCAGGGCGGGCCGACGCCCCCGCCCGCCCGGAAGCGCGGTCGGTTAGTAGGTGTCGGCGTTGAGGACCGCCCCGTCGTCCCGCCGGCCGAGGTGGTACAGGACGCTGGTGCTGTCGTGGTAGCCGGCGTTCCCGGTGTTCCCGGACCCCATCCGGACGGTCCGGACCGACCCGTCCCCGAACACCGCGTTGACGATCCCGGTGTGGGCCGACCCGAACCCGAACTCCATCGTCTTGCTCCCGGTCCCGGCGGTCTGCCACCAGGCCAGCCCGGCGGCCGCCCGGTCCTGGGTGTCGGCCACCAGCGGCATCCAGTTGCCGATCAGCCGCATCGTCGCCCAGTCGGCGTTGTGGGACCACCCGGGCAGCTCCCACCAGTCCCAGTTGTCGGCGGTGAACCGGGCGTTGACCGACTTCTCCATGATCGCCACGGTGTTCGACGACCCGTCGGAGATGCCCAGGGCGGTCACCCCGCCGTACTTCTGGGTCTTGGTCGGGTCGTCGGTCCGGACGTGCCCGCCCTTGACGATCACCCCCTTGAACGTGTTCGGCTCGTTGGCGTCCGGGGGGGCGGTGCTGGAAAACTGGTTGCCCCACTCGACCATCACCCCGGCGTAGTCGCCCAGGGCGTAGACGCTGCCCCACGGCATCGGGGACGACACCCGGTTCGACCGGGACGGGCAGTTGTAAATCTTCAGCGGGGCCTCGACCATGGCCTTCCCGCCGAGCGAGGCGTCGCCGGCGTACGGGCCGACCGCCTTGCCGAGCTTGTACAGCGGGTCCTGCTCGACGAACGGCAGGATTTGGTACGCCCAGCCCATCGTCTCGAACGGGACGTTGGCCACCCCGAACCCGCCGGAGTTCGACCCGGCGGTCGGGAAGTACCCGAACGCCCCCTCGTGGTTGTGCAGGGCCAGGCCGATCTGCTTGAAGTTGTTCTGGCAGGACATCCGGGCCGCGGCTTCGCGGACCTTCTGGACGGCGGGCAGCAACAGGCCGATGAGGATCGCGATGATCGCGATCACCACCAGCAGCTCGATCAGCGTGAACGCCGACCGGCGGTTATCCGAGCGGGAGAGCATGAAGCGACTCCGGGTGTGTACGACGGCGGACGGAAGGGGCTCCCCGGGCCCGGCGACCAGTGCCGGTCCGCGGAAGGCGGAGTTTAGATCGGGGGGCGGCGACCGGGATTCGGGCGATTGGGCGGACCGGCAACACTCCGACTCGACCTGCCGAATTCTACGCGCGGCGGGGCCGCGGGGTGGGCCGCCCGGCCGGGAATCGGACGTTTTTCATCCCTTCCCCCGACCGCCCCGGTCTCGACAGTCTGTCACGGCCTCGTCTGTACGGTATCGTACCGCCGGCGGGGCCGGGCGGCGGTTGTGCGGTCCGCCGCCGGGGTCGTAGAATCGTCCCCACCTGCGAGCGGAGGGGCGGCCGTGTTCCGGGTCGGTTCGGGCCACGACACGCACCGGCTGGAGGCCGGCCGGCCGCTCGTCCTGGGCGGGGTGCGGGTCGACCACCCGAAGGGGCTGGCCGGGCACTCGGACGCCGACGTCGTCCTGCACGCCGTCACCGACGCCCTGCTCGGGGCGGCCGCCCTGGGGGACATCGGCGACCTGTTCCCGGACACCGACCCGGCCCACCAGGGCGCCGACTCGCGGGTCTTCCTGGCCGAGGCCCTGGCCCGGGTCGGCCGGGCCGGCTGGCGGCCGGTCAACCTGGACGTGACGGTCTTCGCCCAGGAGCCGAAGCTCGGGCCGGTGAAGGCGGCCATCCGGGCGAACCTGGCCGGGCTGCTGGGCCTCCCGACGGACGCCGTCAGCGTGAAGGCCAAGACCGGGGAGAAGGTCGGGCACGTCGGCCGGGGCGAGGCCCTCGGCTGCCACGCCGTCGTGTTGGTGCAGAAGACGGATTTCACCGCGGAGGGCGCGGAGGCCGCAGAGAAGAGGCAGAGTTAAGTCTTCCCAACCCCGTGTTTCCTCTGCGACCTCCGCGTTCTCTGCGGTGAAAGGTCTTGTCCATGCCGCTCCAAGTCTACTCGACGCTGACCCGGAAGAAGGAGGCGTTCCCGAAGAAGCCGGGCGAGCCGGTCGGCATGTACGTCTGCGGGCCGACGGTCTACAAGCCGGCCCACATCGGGCACATGGTCGGGCCGGTCATCTTCGACACCGTCAAGCGGTACCTGGCGTACCTCGGGTACAAGGTCACGTGGGTGGTGAACGTCACCGACGTGGACGACAAGCTGATCGCCCGGGCCGGCGAGCTGAAGACGACGGTGCCGGCGTTGGCCGAGAAGATGACGGCCGACTACCTGGAGTGCCTGAAGAAGTTGAACGTCACCGGGGTGGACCACTTCCCCCGGGCGACGGGGCACATCCCGCAGATGGTCGCCATGATCGGCCGGCTGGTCGAGACCGGGTACGCCTACCCGGCCGGCGGGGACGTGTACTTCGACGTGGCCAGGGACCCGGACTACGGCAAGCTGTGCAACCGCGACCCGGAGCAGTTGGAGGCCGGCAGCCGGGTCGAGGTGAGCGACCGGAAGCGGAACCCGGGCGACTTCGCCCTGTGGAAGGGGGCCAAGCCGGGCGAGCCGCCGGAGGTCCAGTTCGACTCGCCCTGGGGCAAGGGCCGGCCGGGCTGGCACATCGAGTGCTCGGCGATGGCCAAGGCCCTGTTGGGCGACACCCTGGACATCCACGGCGGCGGCCTCGACCTCCAGTTCCCGCACCACGAGAACGAGCTGGCCCAGAGCGAGAGCGCCAACGGCGTCCCGTTCGCCCGGGTGTGGATGCACAACGGGCTGCTCAAGATGCGGTCCGGGAAGATGGCCGGGTCGCTCGGGAACGTGCTGAACGTGGCCGACGCCCTGAAGGCCGTGTCCGGCGACGTGCTGCGGTTCTTCATCCTCCAGACCCACTACCGGTCGCCGATCGACCTGGGCGACTGGGAGCCGGGGGCCGGCGTCCCGTCCGGGCTGGAGGCGGCGAAGGCCGCGTTCGACACGTTCCTCCGGTTCGCCGAGCGGGTCGGCCGGGTGCTGGGGACGCCGTTCGCCGCCCTGAAGACGCCCGGCGGCGGGAGCGCGGCCCGGACGATGGCCATGCGGTACGTCAAGCGGCAGCAGGAGTTCCAGGCCCACCTGGACGACGACTTCAACACCGGCGGGGCGGTGGGCGTGTTGTTCGACCTGGTCCGGGACCTGAACAAGCTGGCCGACGAGCACAAGCTGGAGGACCCGGGGAAGGAGTCGCCGGCCCGGGCCGAGTTCGCCGAAGGGGCCGGGGTGTTCAAGGAGATGTGCGGCCTGCTCGGGCTGACGCTGGCGACGCCGGCCCCGGCCCTAGGGGGCGACGACAAGCTGGTGTCCGGGTTAATGCAGTTGCTGATCGACCTGCGGGGGAACCTGCGGGAGCAGGCCAAGGGGGCGGCGAAGGACAACCCGCTGAAGGCGGCCCTGTTCGCCCAGACGGACCTAATCCGCTCCCGCCTCGCCGAACTCGGCGTGACCCTCGAAGACCGCCCCGGCGGGACCACCTGGCGGGCCGGGTGAGCCGTGTTCCCCCACCCGTGCGGCGAACTGTTCGAGCGGGCCGTAACGGCCGGGGCTGACCCCAAGGCCGTGATCCCGGACGAGTATGTGGTCGTCCGCGGCGGCACCAAAACCATCCCGCCACCCGGCACCGAGTTCTCCACCTCCGCCGGCCCGACGCTCGACGCGGCCGGATGCGGCGTCCAGCATGGGCAATTACGGGCGACGACCGCCGGGGCAATCCGAGCGGCCGGCGGGGTAGTCGAGTGGGTCCCGCAGCTCTCGCCCCGGGGTACAATGAACAACCAGCACGCCCACGTCACGGAGGCCGGGCCGACGGTTTTCCCCGAACTCGTCCCGAACCCGGTGCCGCGGAAGCAGCGGATCGACCAGGGGGTTTGACCGATGACCGACTGGCTACCGTTCAGCTACCGCGGCTACTACGACGTGCCGCGGATCATCCTCGTCCGCCGCGGCGGCCGGGTGTACCTCCTGAACTGCCCGTTCAGCGAGGAACTGGACGACTACCCGGACGACTACGAGGTGTTCCTCCTGCCGGCCGACACGCACGAAGAAAACCTGCCGACCGACTGGACGCTGCTCCGCGACCTGGCCGTCCGTCGGCTCGGGACGATCCCGGTCGATCGGGTCCGGTTCGACTCTCCGAAACCTAAGTTCATCGACGGGGCTATTTTGGAGGAGGTGGCCGGGCCGGCGGTCCGGCTTGGCGAGTTCCCCGATCGCGGGTAGACTCCCGCATCCCCTACGGACGGGGGCCCAGGTGCCGGGGCGGCGACACACCGCCCCGACCGACACCCATGCTCAGCACCCTCGACCACCCCGCGCACCTGCTGACACGGACGTCGCCCCGCGGGGACCGCCCCATGCCCTTCCCGGCCCAGCCGGTTCCGCCCCCGGTCCGCATCCTCGGCCTCGACCCCGGGCTGAACGTCACCGGGTACGCCGTCCTCGACCCGACGGGCCGCGTCCCGAAGGTGTGTGAGGCCGGGGTCATCCGGACCGACGACCTCGACGCCCCCGACCTTCCCCGCCGGGTCCGGGTGCTGTACGATGGTCTACTAGAGGTGATCGACCAGTACCGGCCGGGGGTGATGGCGGTCGAGCAGTTGTTCGCCCACTACGACCACCCCCGGACGGCCGTGCTGATGGCCCACGCCCGGGGCTGCTTCCTGCTGGCCGCGGCCCTCCGCGGGCTGCCGGTCCGGAGCTACCCGCCGGCCCGGGTGAAGAAGACGATCACCGGCAGCGGGCGGGCCGGCAAGGAGCAGGTCCAGCACGCGGTCATGCGGGAGTTGGGGCTGCCCAAGCCGCCGGAGCCGCACGACGTGGCCGACGCCCTGGCGGTGGCCCTGTGCCACTACTACACGACCGCCGCCGCGGCCCTCGGGGCCGACCCGGCCGGGACCGTCACCCGGGTGAACCGGGACCGGCTCGCCCCGACCGGCGGCGACGCCCCGGACGAGGCGGCATGAGGCACGCACAGGCCGGGAGGCCTGTGCCACCAAAGCCACCGAGCCATCCACAGGCCGGGAGGCCTGTGCCACCAAAGCCACCGTCTCGGTGGCACAGGCCTCCCGGCCTGTGCGGGAGGTACACCGATGCTGACCAAGATGACCGGGGTGCTGGCCCGGGTGCTGGACGACGAGGCCCGGGTGACGGTCGGGCCGTTCGAGTATCAGGTGCTGATCCCGGAGATGGTCCGTCGGCAAATCCAGTTGCACGCCGGCCGGGAGGTCACGTTCCACGTCGTCGAGTACCTCGAAGGGAATGCCGGCGGGAACAAGTTCGTCCCCCGCCGGCTCGGCTTCCTGACCGAGACCGAGGTCGAGTTCTTCGAGCTGTTCTGCACGGTCGAGAAGATCGGTCCGAAGAAGGCACTGAAGGCGATGGCCCGGCCGGTCCGGGAGATCGCCGAGGCGATCTCGCGGCAGGACGCCCGGTGGCTCTCGACCCTGCCCGGGATCGGGGCGACCACGGCCGAGCAGATCGTCACCACGCTCAAGCGGAAGGTGACGCGCTTTGCGATGATGTCCGGCCAGCCGACGCTGCCGGTCCCGGCGACCTCCCCGGCGAGCGGGGGGCGTGAGCCCCCTGTTGAGCCGGTCGTGGTCGACGCCAAGCCGGCGAAGGGGGGCCGCGGGAAGAAGGTGGCCGAACCCGCGGCGGCCGCGGCGCCTCCGGTGGCTGAGCCGTCCGCGAACGGGTGGGCGACCGACGGCCGGCTGGTCGAGGACGTGTACGAGGCCCTGATGGGCGTCGGGCTGAACCCGATCGACGCCCGGAACAAGCTCGACCAACTCCTGCACGGCGGCAAGCCGTTCAAGACCGTCCAGGAGGCCATCGGCCTCGTCTTCGCCACCAAGGGGTAGCCGCGATGAGTACGCTGACGTTCCAGGTGCCGGACGAGCAGGCCGAGCGGCTGACGGCCGCCGCCCGCGAAAAAGGGGTCGCCGTCGAAGAGTTGCTCCGGCAGCTCGCCGACGACTTCCTCACCCGGAAGCAGTCGTTCGAGGCGGCCGCCGGGTACGTCCTCAAGAAGAATGCCGAACTCTACCGGCGGCTCGCCCGATGATCTACCTCACCACGGACGAGGTCATCCGCCTCCAGGCGTGGATCATCCAGCAGTCGGGCGGGCGGCCGGGCATCCTCGACCGGGGCAAGATCGACTCGGCGGTGGAACTCCCGAAGGCGGGGTTTGGCGGGCAGGAGTTCTACCCGACGCTCGCCGAGAAGGCCGCGGCAATCGGGTTCTCGCTCGCCTGCAACTACGGCTCCGTGGACGGCAACAAGCGGATCGGTCATGCCGCCCTGGAAACCTTCTTGGTCCTGAACGGCCACGAGCTGACCGCCGGCGTGGACGAGCAGGAGGACGTGTTCCTCCGGCTCGCCGACCACAAGATGGCCCGCGACGAGTTTACCGACTGGGTCCGGCGGTACGTCACCCCGGTCGCCTGACGGCCGGCGGATGCCGCCCTACCGACATCGACGGCCGCTCACCATCCAGTTACCGTGGTTGGTTGAGCCGAGCGGACGGCGGCCGCGAAAAACACAGGGGGGAGGGGGGTCATGGCCCGCGAGAAAGTCCTGACCACGGTAGCCGCCGGCGACGGCGACGACCGGCACGACGCCGCCCTGCGGCCAAAGCTGCTCCGCGAGGTGATCGGCCAACGGCGGGTCGCGGAACGCCTGGAGATCGCCGTCAAGGCGTCGAAGAAGCTCGGCGAGCCGCTCGGGCACATCATCTTCGACGGCCCGCCCGGGCTGGGCAAGACCACCTTCGCCACCGTCCTGCCGAACGAACTCGGCACGTCCATCCAGATGACCAGCGGGCCGGCCCTGTCCAAGCCGGCCGACCTCCTGCCGTTCCTGACCAACCTGGACGAAGGGTCGGTCCTGTTCATCGACGAGATCCACCGGATGCCCCGGGTGGTCGAGGAGTTCATCTACCCGGCGATGGAAGACTTCCGGATCGACATCGTCCTGGGCGAGGGGATGAGCGCCCGGACGATCTCGATGGCCCTCAAGCGGTTCACCCTGATCGGGGCGACCACCCGCAGCGGGATGCTGTCCGGGCCGATGCGGGACCGGTTCAAGATGCACGAGCACCTGGAGTTCTACAGCGTCGAAGACCTGGCCACCATCGTCCGGGTCAACGCGGCCAAGCTGAACACCCCGATCACCGAGACGGCCGCCGTCGAGATCGCCCACCGCAGCCGGGGTACCCCGCGGGTGGCCAACGCCCGGCTGCTGTGGACCCGGGCCTACGCCGCCGCCCTGCACGACTGCGCGATCACCGAGGAGATCGCCCGGGCCGCCCTGGACAAGGCCGAGATCGACCGCGACGGGCTGGACAAGAACGACCGGAAGTACCTGGAGACCTTGATCGACCTGTTCGCCGGCGGGCCGACCGGGGTGGAGGCGATGGCCGCGACGATGAACCTGGCGTCGGACACCCTGTCGGACGAGATCGAGCCGTACCTCTTGCGGGAGCAGTACATCATCCGCTCGCCCCGGGGCCGGGTGGCCATGCCCCGGGCCTACACGGTCCTCGGCAAGCCGGCCCCCCGGCCGAAGGCCCCCGAGGGGCCGGGGCTGTTCGACGCCGCGGCCGGGTGAGCCCTCCTGTTCGGTGGCACAGGCCTCCCGGCCTGTGCAAGACACAAGCACAGGCCGGGAGGCCTGTGCCACCGAACCCGTCCCTACACCCGGGTGGTCGGCCGCCGCCCCCGGGCGGCCATCTTGGCCGCGTGGTCCTCGTGGGCGTCCTCGACCGAGTGCGACTCGGTCAGCTTGTCGTCCTGCTTGGCCAGCTCCACCAGCTTGCAGTAGTGCTGGTGCAAGACCTTCACCTCCCCCTCGGTCAGGTCCTCGACGTTGATCAGCCGGTTGCTCGCCCCCTGCACCGCGGCCACCAGCTCGTTCAGCTTCAACTGGATGGCCATCGACTCCTTGTTCTGCCCCCGCTGGATCAGGAACACCATCAGGAACGTGACGATCGTGGTGCTGGTGTTGATGACCAGTTGCCAGGTGTCGGAGTAGCCGAAGACCGGCCCGGTCGCGCCCCAGACCGCGATCACCGCCACGGCCACCGCGAACGCCCACGAGCTGCCGGTCCACTTCGTCGCGAGTGTCGAGGCCCGCTCCAGCGGCCCGCCTTTGTGCGCCATGTCCGCCCCTCCCGGTAAACGCATCAACCCCCGGCAATTCTACCCCGGCGAACCCGTGGCCCGGCGGCCGGGTAGACTGGGAAAAATCCGGCCGGGGCCGACGCGCCGGCCGGGCTGCGTGGATTACTCCGGCGAGACGGTTCCCTCCCCGACCCGGGGGCGGCATGGCGACGGCGAAGCTCTCCGAAATGGTGTCCCGGCTCGGCCGGCGGCCGGCCGCCCCGACGGCCGACACCGACGCCGAGTTGCTCGGCCGGTTCCTGGCCACCCGCGACGAGGCGGCGTTCGCCGAGGTCGTCCGCCGGCACGGGCCGCTGGTGTTCGGCGTCTGCCGGCGGACGGCGGGCGATTACCACCTGGCCGAGGACGCCTTCCAGGCGGTGTTCGTGGTGCTGGCGGCCAAGGCCGGGAGCGTCCGGCCGCGGGCGGCGTTGCCTTCCTGGCTGTACGGGGTCGCCCGCCGGACCGCCCTGAGGGCCCGCACCATGCGCGACCGCCGGCGGAAGTGGGAAGCACGGGCAAGAATGCCCGTGCCACCGAGCCCGGCGCCGGAGGACGACGAACTCGTCGCCGTGGTGGACGAGGAGGTCGGCCGGCTGCCGGACGGCCTGCGGCGGGCGGTCGTGTTGTGCGAGCTTCAGGGCAAGAGCCGCAAGGAGGCGGCGGCCGCCCTCGGGGTCCCGGAGGGGACCGTCTCCAGCCGGCTGGCGGCCGCCCGCAAGGCGCTCGCCGACCGGTTGCGCCGCCGGGGGGTGGCCCTGTCCGTCACCGGCCTGACGGCCGCGCTCGGGCAGGTGGCGGCGGCCGCGGTCCCGTGCGAACTGGTCGCCCGGGCGGTCGCCTCGTCCCTCGGCGTGGCCCCGGCCCCGGTGGCCGCCCTCTCGAACGGAGTCCTCCGAATGATGCAGCTCAGCAAGCTGAAGCTGGTCCCGGTCGCCCTGGCCCTGGCCGCCGGGGTCGTGTACGCGGTCGGGGTGGGCCCGGCCGCGGACGACAAGAAGAACCCGGGGGCTGGCGCCCCGGGCTCGCCCAAGCCGGTCGCGACCGCCAAGCCGGCCGACCCCAAGCCGCTACCGAAGGGGCCGAACAAAATCCTGGTCTACGCCAGCGGCCACCTCACCCTGCTCGACCCGGACGGCAAAAACCCGAAGCAAGTCAGCGAGAACCGCCAGGGGCTGATGCCCGGCACCCACACCCTGTTGTCGCCCGACGGGACCGGCTACGCCACCCTCATCCAGGTCGACAAGCCCGGGGAGACGCCGGCCGGCGAAAGTCCGCGGCGGAAACTGTACGTCCGCAAGTTCGACGAGCCGGAGCCGGGGAGGGACTTCGGCGTCCATTGCCAAACGTTCTGCTGGTCGCCGGACGGCACCCGGCTGGCGGTGTCGGAGTTCCCCGACGCCGGGGACAAGTTGCCGGACGCCGCCCACCACCTCGTCGACGCCAAGACCGGGGCGAAGACGGCCCTGAAGCTCCCCGCGAACCACATCGCCCTCGCCTGGGCGGCCGGGGACAAGCTCCTGACCACGAGCATCGCCGGCACCCCCCAGGCCCCGGTCGCCAAGCTCCACCTGATGAACCTCGACGGGACCGAGCACAAGGCCGTGACCGACGGCAAGAACCCGAGCATCATGGGCCTGCCGTCGCCGGACGGGAAGCGGGTGCTCGCCATGCAGTTCGAGGTGAAGGAGGAGACGCCGGCCGAGAGGAAGGCCCGGGACGACGCCGGGAAGGCCCCGCCCCGGCCGGCGTCGAGCCTCGTCGTGATCGACATCGCTACCGGCAAGGCCACCCCGGTCGAGGGGGTGCCGCTGAACACCACCGACGTCACCTTCTGCTGGTCGCCGGACGGGAAGCGGATCGCCTACGTCTGGCGGGAGAAGCACGAGGGCGACCCAAAGGACCTGATCGACAAGGAGACCGAGTCGCACCTGGTCGTCTGCGACCCGGACGGGAAGAACGCCAAGACGATCCTGACCGAGAAGGGCCACGGCCAGTGGGTCATCACCCTCGGGGCCCCGGACTGGCGGTGACACCGCCGGGCATTTCCGCGAAAGTGTGACGCCCGACCGACGCGCCGGGCCGTCCGCCGGGGATACCCGGTGGGCGGCCCGGATGCCGCCCTCGGAGGTCACACGGATGTCGACCGTTCTGGCCGCACGGCTGCGGCCCCGCCTCACCCGACTCGCCGCCCCGCCCGATACCGACGCCGACCTGCTCCGGCGGTTCGTCGCCGCCCGGGACGAGGACGCCTTCGGCGTCCTCGTCCGCCGGCACGGGCCGGCCGTCCTCGCCGTCTGCCGGCGGGTCACCGGCGACCCGCACGACGCCGACGACGCCTTCCAGGCGGCGTTCCTGGTGCTGGCCCGGAAGGCCGACCGGGTCCGGGCCGGCGAGCCGCTGGCCGCCTGGCTGT
>JAIEQN010000962.1 GCA_019747685.1 Gemmataceae bacterium | reverse complement strand
CGGGGCCGGGGGGGGTGGTGTGGGGGCGCCGGGGCGGCCCCGACACACCCTACGAACGCCGGTGTTCCGCTTCCCTTCGGCGCCCGTCTGGCGGAGAATACACCCGACCGAAGCCCCGGCCCCGGAGCCTCCCATGTTGGATTCCATCCTCGACGCGGTCGGCCATACCCCGCTGGTCGGCCTGAACCGGCTGGCCGAGGGCCTCCAGGCCAAGGTGGCGGTCAAGGTCGAGATGATGAACCCGGGCGGGAGCGTGAAGGACCGGGTGGCCCTGGCGATGATCGCCGAGGCCGAGGCCCGGGGCGTCCTCCGGCCGGGCGGCACCATCATCGAGGCCACCGCCGGGAACACCGGGGTCGGGCTGGCGATGGTCGCCGCCGTCAAGGGCTACCGGTGCATCTTCGTCCTGCCGGACAAGATGTCGGCCGAGAAGATTTCGCTGCTGCGGGCCTACGGGGCCGAGGTCGTCATCACCCAGACGGCGGTGCCGCCGGACTCGCCGGAGAGCTACAACGGGGTCGCGGACCGCCTATCCCGGGAAATCCCCGGGGCGTGGCGGCCGAACCAGTTCACCAACCTGGCCAACCCGGAGGTCCACTACCGGACGACCGGCCCGGAAATCTGGGACCAGACCCGGGGCAAGATCACCGTCTTCGTCTGCGGGGTCGGGACCGGCGGGACGGTCTCGGGCGTCGGCCGGTATCTCAAGGAGCGGAACCCGAACGTCAAGGTGGTCGGGGCCGACCCGGAGGGGTCGGTGCTGTCCGGCGGGTCGCCGAAGCCGTGGAAGGTGGAGGGGATCGGCGAGGACTTCGTCCCCAAGACGTTCAGCGCCCAGTACGTCGACGAGTGGGAGCGGGTGGGGGACGCCGAGTCGTTCCACGTCGCCCGGGAGCTGGCCCGCCGCGAGGGGATGCTGCTCGGCGGCAGCACCGGGACGAACGTGGCCGCGGCCCTGCGGTACGCCCGCCGGCTGGGGCCGGGGCACCTGGTCGTGGCCCTGGGGTGCGACACCGGGCGGAACTACCTGAGCAAGTTCTTCGACGACGGCTGGCTGGCGGCCAACCAGCTCAACTTCAAGGAGCCGCCGGCCCACTCGGTCGGCGACCTGCTGAAGAAGCGGGGCGAGCGGAAGCTGGTGTCGGTCGGCCCGGACACCACCGCCGCCGAGGCGATCGAGCTGATGGAGCAGATCGGCATCTCCCAACTGCCGGTGATGGACGCCGGCCGGCCGGTCGGGAGCGTCCAGGAGGTGACCCTGGCCCGGCTGCTGCACGACGGGAAGGACCCGGCGGCGGTCCCGGTCGGGGAGATCATGGCCCGGCCGCTGCCGGTCCTCGATGTCCGCACCCACCTGGACGAGGCGTACCGGATGCTGCTGGCCGGGTACACCGGGGTGCTGGCCACCCAGGACGGGAAGGTGGTGGATATCGTGACGCGGATCGATCTGATCCACTACTGGGGGCAGGCCCGGGCGAAGTAGCGGCGGCGCACGGGGTTGGGACTCGGGCGTTATTCTGACATCGTTTCTTCCGGGCAGGTGATTTGGTTCGGACGTGGGGTGTGTCACTCGACCAGAACCAATGAGAGCCGGCCATGCCGCCGCCGGAACACGCCGTCTTGCTGGCCCGGGGGAACTACCCCGCCCACCCGGCCGGGGACTTCGACGACGCCGAGCGGGAGCTGGTGGCCCGGTACGGGCACTGGATGGAGGCGCTGGCGGCCGGGGTGCTGGCCCCGACGACGCCGGAGCAGGAGCACTTCGCCCGGGCGGCCCGGGGCGAGGCCGAGCCGGCCTCGGCGTTCGAGGTGGCGTGGGCCAAGCAGCGGCAGGCGGTCGCCGCCCACGGCCCGCCGCCGGCGAACTGGCGGGAGGCCCGGCAGCGGCTGGCCCACCTGGCCAACCTCAAGGCGATGGCGGCCGAGGCCGAGGCCGAGTACTCGGCCCGGCGGGCGGCGGTGCTGGAGACGGTCCGGGCCGAGCTGGACGCGGTGGACGCCGAGTTCGCCGGCCGGTTGCAGGGGCTGGCCGACGAGCTGGCCCGGGCCGAGGCGGACGCCCGGGCGGTGGTCCTGGCCGGCCGGTCGAGCGTCCGCCACGGGGACGTGTACGCCATGTTCTGCAAGGAGCGGGTGACGTGGGACGGGGCCGGGCTGGGGGAGTACGTCAAGGACCACCCGGAGGTGGCCCGGTTCCGGAAGGTCGGCAAGGCGTCGGTCCAGTTGCGGTACGGCCCGCCGCCGGACCGCCGGCCGCCCCAGCCGCTCGGGCCGCGGCCGGTTCAAGCGCTCCCACCGCCGGCCGCCGACCCGCCGGCCGAGGAGCCGTACTGACCGACCTCGCGGCGGCCCGGCCCCGGCGGTAGGATGGCGGCGTCCCCGGAGGCCGGCCCGATGCCGCTGTACGACCACTTCCACGGCCCTATCTTCCCCGACCACAAGTGGCCGTCGTTCCGCAGTCAGTGGTCGGGCTGCATCGCGGCCGACTTGAATCGCCGGCTATCCCGGCGGTTCCTGGCCGAGTGCCCGTACTACCCGGGCTCGTCCGTCTCCGCCGATGTAGCCGAGATCGACCGCGGACCCGCGAACGGCTCCCGGAACGGCCACCCGGCCGAGGCGGGGGGCGGGGGCGTCGCCCTGGCCGCGGAGGTGTACGCCCCGCCGGCGGCCACGGTTTCGGCCCCGGCCGTCTTCCCGGACGAGTGCATGGTCGAGGTCCGCGAGTTCGACGAAGGGAGGCGGCTGTTGGCCGTGGTCGAGTTGGTCAGCTCGGCGAACAAGAAGGAAGCCGGGGAGCGGAACCAGTTCGCCGGGAAGTGCATGAGCTACCTGAATCGCGGCATCGGTCTTGTCGTCATCGATGTCGTCACCGAGCGACACGCCAATCTGCACAACCTCCTGGTCGAACTCGCCGGGCACGATCCGGCGACCACGATGGCCGGCGACCCGCCGACGTACTGCGTCGCCTACCGGCCGGTCAGCCGCAAGGGCGACGCCTTCTTCGACCAGTGGCACCACCCGCTCGCGGTCGGGTCGGCGTTGCCGACGGTCCCGCTGTACCTGAAGGGGTACGGGTGCGTCCGGCTCGACCTGGAGGCGACCTACGCCGAGGCGTGCGAGCGGAGCCGCATCCCCTGACGGCCGGCGTTGACTCCCGGCCACCCCGGCGGTATCGTCCCCGGCCACCCCGCCGGAGGCCCGCCATGCCGACCGTCACCGCCCTGCGGCAGGCCGTCGCCCGCTCGGCCCGCTCCCTGCCCGGTGTCCGCCACCTGCTCGAGCTGGCCCGCCGCAACTCGCCGGTGGTGTCCGACGGCCAGGTCGCCCAGTACCACCACGACGGGTACATGGTGTTCGACCCCGGGCTGCCGGAGGCCGTCCTCGACCGGGCGGTGGCCGACCTCCTGACCCGCCCGGAGTTCGCCCACGACCGCCACCACGGCAGCCGGGTGTTCGACGGGTGGAAGGTCAGCCGGGCGGTCCGGGCGATCGCCCTGGCCCCGCGGGTGCTGCGGCTGTTGGGGCAGCTCTACGGCCGCCGGCCGCGGCCGTTCCAGACCCTGAACTTCCCGATCGGGACCGAGCAGAAGGTCCACTCGGACGCCATCCACTTCGCCAGCGACCCGCCGACGTACATGTGCGGGGTGTGGGTGGCCCTGGAGGACATCGACCTCCGCAACGGCCCGCTGGTGTACTACCCGGGCAGCCACAAGCTGCCGGTGGTGACGATGGAGGACGTGGCCCCCGGCCCGGGGCCGGAACACTACCCTCTCTACGAGGCGTACATCGAGAAGCTGGTCCGGGACAAGAACCTGACCCCGCACCACGCCGTCCTGCGGAAGGGCCAGGCCCTGATCTGGGCGTCGAACCTGCTGCACGGCGGGAGCGTCCACCGGGACAAGGGGCGGACCCGGCACAGCCAGGTCACCCACTACTTCTTCGCCGGCTGCCAGTACTACCAGCCGCTCTCCAGCTACGGCGGGTACCGCCACCTGAAGCTGGACGACTGGGTCCGGTAGCCGGCCGGGTCGCGGCCGGCCGGCGGTTCGGGTAAGATGCCGGGACCGCCGCCGGGGGCCGCCATGCCGCTGCTCGACCACTTCACCGAGCCCGTGCCGCTCCCGCGGGAGTGGGAGTCGTTCCACTCGTACTTCGCGGTGGCCATCGGCCGCCACCTGAACGCCACCCTGCCGGACCGGTTCGTCGCCGCCGTCCAGTTCCACTCGTCCAGCCGGGTCGAGTCGGACGTGGCCGAGTTCGACCGCGGGCCGGAGCCGGCGGCGAACGGGTCGGGCGGGGGGACGGCGACGTTGACCAAGACCGCCGCCCCGCCGGCCACCGGGGTCTTCCCGGCGGTGTTCCCGGACGACATCGAGGTCCGGCTGCTCGACGAGCGGCGGGAGGGCCGGCTGGTGGCGGTCGTCGAGTTGGTGAGCGAGTCGAACAAGGACCGGCCGGAGAGCCGGGCCGGGTTCGCCGGCAAGTGTGCCGCCTACCTCCAGCGGGGCGTCGGGGTGGTGATCTTCGACCCGGTCCACGTCCGCCGGTTCAACCTGCACGACGAGCTGATGGACCTCCTCCGCCGGCCGCCGGACGACCGGATGCCGGCCGACACCCCGACGTGCTGCACCGCCTACCAGCCGGAGGCCGGCCCGGCCGGCAACCAGGTCCGCTACTGGGCCCACCGGCTGGCCGTCGGCTCCCCCCTGCCGGCCATCCCGCTCGCCCTGAAGGGGTGGGGGGCGGTGATACTCGACCTCGAAGCCCTGTACACCGAGGCCTGCCGCGACGGGCGGGCGAAGTAACCCCCGCGAGGACCGCCATGCCGACCGACCGCCCCGCCCCCGGGTTCAGCACCCGGGCCATCCACGCCGGCCAGGACCCGGACCCGGCCACCGGGGCGACCGTCGTCCCGATCTACGCCACCAGCACCTACACCCAGGCCGCCCCCGGCGACCACAAGGGGTACGAGTACAGCCGCAGCGGCAACCCGACCCGGACGGCCCTGGAGACCGCCCTGGCCGCCCTCGAAGGGGGCGAGCGGGGGCTGGCCTTCGCCTCCGGCCTCGCCGCCACGACCGCGGTGTTCGGGGCGCTGCTCCGGCCCGGGGACGAGGTGGTGGCGTCGGCCGACCTGTATGGCGGCACCTTCCGCCTGCTGGAGCGGGTGTTCAAGCCGTGGGGGCTGACCGCCCGGTACACGGACGACTCGTCCGCGGCCGGGTTCGAGGCGGTGATGTCTCCGAAGACCAAGCTCGTCTGGATCGAGACGCCGACCAACCCGCTGCTGCAAGTGCTGGACATCGCGGCCGTCGCCGGGGTCGCCCACCGGCACGGGGCCAAGCTGGCGGTGGACAACACCTTCGCCTCGCCGTACCTCCAGCGGCCGCTCGAACACGGGGCCGACCTCGTCGTCCACAGCACGACGAAGTACCTCGGCGGGCACTCGGACGTGGTCGGCGGGGCGGTCGTCGGCCCGAAGGACCTGCTCGACCCGGTCAAGTTCTACCAGAATGCCGCGGGCGGCGTGCCCGGGCCGTTCGACTCGTACCTGGTCCTGCGGGGCCTGAAGACGCTGGCCGTCCGGATGGACCGGCACTGCCAGAACGCCGCCGAGCTGGCCGCCTGGCTGACCGAGCAGCCCGAGGTGGCGAAGGTCTACTACCCGGGGCTGAAGGACCACCCGGGGTACGCGGTGGCGGCCCGGCAGATGACGGCCCCGGGCGGGATGATCTCGCTCAAGCTGCACGGCGGCATCCCGGCCGCCAAACGGTTCCTGACCCGGACGAAGCTGTTCAGCCTGGCCGAGAGCCTGGGCGGGGTCGAGTCGCTGGTCTGCCACCCGACGACGATGACCCACGCCAGCATCCCGAAGGAGGTGCGGGAGGCCCGGGGGGTGGACGACGGGCTGATCCGGCTGAGCGTCGGCATCGAGGACATCGAGGACCTGCGGACCGACCTCCGGCACGCCCTGGCCGGCGGGTAGAATCGACCACCGGGAGGGCCGCCGATGCCCCTGCTCGACCACTTCCACCCGCCGCTCCTGGACGACCCGCCGTGGCCGTCGTTGTACACCCTGTGGGTCGGCGGGGTCGTCCGGCGGCTGAACCGGACCCTCCCGGGGGGGCAGTTCCGGGCGTTCGCCAACGTCCGGCTCGGGCCACACGTCGAGGCCGACGTAGCCGAGTACCGGCGCCCCCCGGCGAACGGCACCAACGGCCCGGCCGGCGGGGGTGGGGTCGCCACGCAACCGCGGCCGCGGGTCGCACCGGTCGCCCGCTTCCCGTTGGCCCTGCCCGACGACATCGAAGTCCAGGTCGCCGAAGGCCGGCACAGCATGACCCTGGCCGGGGTGATCGAGTTCGTCAGCCCGGCCAACAAGAAGGAGGAGGGCGAGCGGGCCGCGTTCGTCCGGAAGTGTGCCGCCTACCTCCACCGGGGGATCGGACTGGTCGTGGTGGACGTGGTGACGAGCCGGCTGGCGAACCTGCACAACGAGCTGATGGCCGCGGTCGGCGGGCCGCCGGCCGCGGTCCTGACCGGCACCCCGACCTACGTCGTCGGGTACGGCCCCGTCCACTCCACCGGCGGGAACGAGTTGGAGGTCTGGCCGTTCCCGGTGGCGGTCGGGCGGCCTCTTCCGACGGCCCCGCTCGCCCTCCGCCGGGGGCCCGTCATCGACCTCGACCTGGAAGGGACGTACACCGAGGCCGTCGCCGACAGCGGCCTGTAGCTACCCCGGCCCGATTATTGGCCGCCCGCCGCCGGGCCGCGGATTGTCCGTCGTGGACCACTCCCCCACGACGGAGGTGATCGTGATCGTGACCGCGACCGAGACCCCGCCGTTCGACACCGCCCGGGCCGAGACCTTCGGCCAGAAGATGGCTGGCGTCCTCAACGCGGCCGGGGTCGCCCTGATGACCTCCATCGGCCACCGGACCGGCCTGTTCGATACGATGGCCGAACTCCCCCCGGCCGACAGCCGCCGCATCGCCGAAGCCGCCGGGCTGAGCGAGCGGTACGTCCGCGAGTGGCTCGGGGCGATGGTCACCGGCGGGGTCGTCGAACACGACCCCGCGGTCGGCACGTTCCGGCTGTCGCCCGAGCACGCCGCCTGCCTGACCCGGGCCGCCCGGCCGAATAACGCGGCCGTCGGGTTCCAGTTCCTCGCGGTCCTCGGGGCCGCCGAAGACCAGGTCGTCGCCGCCTTCCGCCACGGGAAGGGGGTGCCGTACTCGGCCTACCCGCGGTTCCACGAGGTCATGGCCGAGGAGAGCGACCAGACCACCACCGCCGGGCTGGAGGACCACATCCTGCCGCTGGTGCCCGGGCTGCCGGACCGGCTCGCCCGCGGGATCGACGTGCTGGACATCGGGTGCGGGTCGGGGTACGCCCTGGTCCGGCTGGCGGAGCTGTACCCGGCCAGCCGGTTCGTCGGGTACGACTTCTCGCCGGAGGCGATCCGGGCCGGGCAGGACGCCGCCTGCCGGGACGGGCTCGGGAACGTCCGGTTCGCGGTCCGGGACGCGGCCGCGATGACCGACGCCGGGCGGTACGACCTGGTCACCGCGTTCGACGCCGTCCACGACCAGGCCGACCCGGCGGGCGTCCTGCGGAACGTCCGCCGGGCGATGCGGCCGGGCGGGGCGTTCCTGATGCAGGACATCCGGGCGTGCAGCCACCTGGGCGGCAACCGCGACCACCCGCTCGGCCCGTGGCTGTACACCATCTCGTGCATGCACTGCATGTCGGTGTCGCTGGCCGCCGGCGGGCCGGGGCTGGGGGCGGTGTGGGGGAAGGAGCTGGCCCTAGAAATGTTAGCCGACGCCGGGTTCGGCAATGTCACGGTCCACGCCCTGCCCCACGACCCGCTGAACGACTACTACGTCTGCCGGCCGGGCTGACCCGGCCCCGGCTCGGATTGGTTTGGTTCGGCAACCCGCACACCCCGCGGCCGAACCAATGAAATACGTCTTACCGACGACCGTAGAACCGCCATCACCCGCGTCGCGGCCTACGGCTCGGCCGTCACCTCGACGAGGTTGTCGAAGAACGTCGCCCCGGCCCCGAGGTCGGTCAGGGCGGTGCTCGTCGTCGCGTTGCAGTTCACCCCGTCCGCGGTGAACCGCCGCCACCGCAGCCCGAGCGTCACCACCACCCCCGGCTTGACGTTCCCGCCGACCACGGCCGTCGCCCGGAACCGGCCGCGGTCGTTGAACACCGTCACCACCTGCCCGTCCGCGATCCCCCGCGCCGCCGCGTCCTCGGGGTGGATTTCCAGCGTCGGCCCGCCGGCGGCCGCCCGCAGGGCCGGGACGTTGGCAAACGTCGAGTTGAGGAACGCCGGGTCGGGCGGGGTGAGCATCTGGAGCGGATACCTGGCCGCCAGGTCCGGCCGGGTCTGCGGGTCTTCGTGCGGCGGGGCGTAGTGCGGCAGCGGGTCCCGCCCGGCCCGGGCCTCCCGCTCGCTGTAAAATTCGCACTTGCCGGACGCGGTCGGGAATCGCCCCTCGGCAAAGGGCGTCCAGTTCTCCGGCAAGTTGAGCCGGACCGGACCGGCCCTTGTCGCGTCGAGCGAAAGCCCGGATGGCCGCAGCGACTTCGCCGCCAGCTCCTCGTCCGTCTCCTCGAACAGCTCCGGCTCGAACCCCATCTCCCGGGCCAGCAGCCGGAACACCTCGGTGTTCGGCTTGCTCTCGCCGAGTGGGGCGACGGCCGGGTTGTTGGCCTGGACGTACAGGTGGCCGTAGCCGCCGTGGAGGTCGAAGTGTTCGAGCTGACTGGTCGCCGGCAGGACGAGGTCGGCGTAGTCGGCGGTGTCGGTCTGGAACTGGTCGTGGACGACCGTGAACAGGTCTTCTCGCTCCAGGCCCTTGAGGACCCGGGACTGGTCCGGGCAGACGGCCGCCGGGTTCGAGTTGTAGACGAAGAGGGCCTTCACCGGCGGCCCCGGTAGCTGGCCGTGCAGAGCCTCGGCCAGTTGCACCATGTTGACGGTGCGCGTCCCCGGCGGGATCAGGTCCGGCCGTTCCAGGTACGCCCCGTCCCACGGGTACGCCTTACTGGTGCTGAGCAGCGCCCCGCCGCCGGGGTAGCGCCAGTCGCCGGTGATCGCCGGCAGGCAAACGACGGTTCGCACGGCCATCCCCCCGCCGCCGTGCCGCTGGAGGCCGTAGTTCAGGCGGATCAGCGCCGGCCCGCCGAACAGCTCCCGGCTCCGGCCGTACTCCCGGGCGAACCGCTCGATGTCGTCGGCCGACAGCCCGGTGATCGCCGCGACCTTCGCCGGCGGGTATTCGGCCAGCGCCCGGTCGCGGAGTGAATCCGCCCCCAAGGTGTAACGGTCTAAGTAGTCCTGATCGACCCAGCCCTCGCGGAAGAGGATGTGCATCACCCCGAGGGCGAGGGCCGCGTCCGTTCCCGGGCGGACCGGCAGCCACCAGTCGGACTTGGCCGCCGTCGGCGTCCGGTACGGGTCGATGGTGACGATCTTCGCCCCGCGCTTGCGGGCCTCGAACTCGACCTTCCAGAAGTGGATGTTGGTGACCGCGGTGTTCGAGCCCCAGTTGACGATGAACCGGGCGTTTACCGCCGCCTCGGGGTCGATCATCGCCCGGGTGCCGAGGGAGATGTCGGACCCGACCGCCCCGGCCTCGGCGCAGATCGTCCGGGCCAACAGCGACGCCCCGAGCCGGTGGAAGAACCGCCGGTCGAGGCTGGCGTACATCAGCTTCCCCATCGTCCCGGCGTAGCTGTACGGGAGGATCGCTTGCGGCCCGTGGATCGAGCCGGCGATCTGCCGGAACCGGGCCGCGATCTCGCGGACCGCCTCGGCCCAGGAGACCCGCTCGAACCGGCCCTCGCCTTTGCGGCCGACCCGGCGGAGGGGGTGCAACAGCCGGTCCGGGTGGTAGACCCGGTCGAGGTAGTGGTTGACCTTGCGGCAGAGGAACCCGCGGGTGAACGGGTGGTCCGGGTCGCCGCGGAGCTTGACCGCCCGGCCGGCGGCGTCCACGGTGACGACCATCCCGCAGGCGTCGGGGCAGTCGTGCGGGCAGACGGCCCGGACGGTTCGCAGTTCCCGCGTCATGCCGTGGCCACCCCCCGGAGGTCGGTCGCTATGATACCAGGATACGGCTTCCGCCCGGGCCTGAATCCGGAGTCGTCGGCCCGGCCGGAGTGCCGGTGAAGACGCGGCGGGGGCGATTTTTTCGGACCCGTCCCTTGCGGTCCGCCGCCGCCCCGACCACAGTAGAGCCAGACCCCCCGGCCACCGCCCCCGGGATAAGGACCCCCGAGCATGCCGGCCCCCGCCACCGTACCGGACTTCTTCGACCTCGCCCGCAAGAGCGGGCTGGTCCCGGACGCGGCCCTGGACGAGACACTGGACCGGCACCGGGCCGGCAACACCCTCCCCCAGACCATCGACGCCGCCGCCGCCCTCCTGGTTCGGGACGGGTTGGTCACCTTCTTCCAGGCCAAGCAGCTCAAGCTCGGCCGGTACAAGCGGTTCACCATCGGGTCGAAGTACCGGCTGCTGGAGCTGATCGGGGCCGGCGGGATGGGGGCGGTGTACCTCTGCGAGCACACCCTGATGCGGCGGCTGGTCGCCCTCAAGGTGCTCCCGGTGGACAAGCTGTCCGACCCGTCGAACCTGGAGCGGTTCCACCGGGAGGCCCGGGCGGTGGCCGCCCTCGACCACCCGAACATCGTCCGGGCCTACGACATCGACCAGCACGAGAAGCTGCACTTCCTGGTGATGGAGTTCGTGGACGGGAACAGCCTCCAGGACGTCGTCGCCCGGCACGGGCCGATGGACCCGGTCCGGGCCGCCCACTACGCCGCCCAGGCGGCCGTCGGCCTCCAGCACGCCCACGACCTGGGCATGGTCCACCGGGACGTGAAGCCGGGCAACCTCCTCCTCGACCGGGCCGGGGTCATCAAGGTCCTGGACATGGGGCTGGCCCGGTTCTTCTCGAAGCCGGCCGACAGCGTGACCGAGAAGTACGACGACAAATGCGTGCTGGGCACCGCCGACTACCTGGCCCCCGAGCAGGCGGTGACGAACACCGTCGACATCCGGGCCGACATCTACGCCCTGGGCGGCACCCTGTACTTCCTCCTGACCGGCCAGACCCCGTTCCCGGGCGGGACGATCGCGGCCAAGCTGGTGGCCCACCAGACCCGGGAGCCGAAGTCCGTCGAGGCGTTCCGCCGGGACGTGCCGCCGGGGCTGCTGGAGGTCCTGCGGCGGATGATGGCCAAGGACCCGGAGGTCCGCTACCAGGAGCCGGCCGAGGTGGCCGACGCCCTGGCCGAGTGGGCCGAGGTGCCGATCGACCCGCCCCCGGCCCGGGAGATGCCCGGGCTGTGCCCGCTGGTGCTGTCGCTGACCGTCCGGGCGCTGGAGAAGGTCGGGTCGGGGACCACCCCGGCCCCGCTCAGCCGGGTGCTGTTCGGGTCGGGCCGGGGCGGGGGGCGGCCGGGCAGTTCCGGCCGGCACCGGGTCAAC
>JAIEQN010000577.1 GCA_019747685.1 Gemmataceae bacterium | reverse complement strand
GTCGCGTCCGTCGAGGGCGTGACCGAGTACCGGTTCGCCAACGGCGGCCGGCTGGTCCTGTTCCCCGAGCCGTCCCGCCCGACCATCACCGTCAACCTGACCGTCCTGGTCGGCAGCCGGCACGAGGGGTACGGCGAGACCGGCATGGCCCACCTGCTCGAACACCTCGTCTTCAAGGGCACGCCCACCGTCCCGAACGTCCCGAAGGCCCTCCGCGACCACGGGGCCAGCTTCAACGGCACCACCAACGTCGACCGGACCAACTACTTCGAGACCGTGCCGGCGACCGACGACAACCTGGCCTTCGCCATCGAGCTGGAGTCCGACCGGCTGGTCAACAGCTTCATCAAGCGGGACGACCTGCTCAGCGAGTTCACGGTCGTCCGGAACGAGTTCGAGCGGGGCGAGAACAGCCCGCCGGGCATCCTCTCGCAGCGGATCCACGCCACCGCCTACGAATGGCACAACTACGGCAAGTCGACCATCGGCAACCGGTCGGACATCGAGCGGGTGCCGATCGACAACCTCCAGGCCTTCTACCGGAAGTACTACCAGCCCGATAACGCCGTGCTGATCGTGGCCGGGCGGTTCGACGAGGCCAAGGCCCTGGCCATCGCCGCCCGGACGTTCGGGGCCATCCCCAAGCCGGCCCGGACCCTGACCCCGGCCTACACCGAGGAGCCGCCCCAGGACGGCGAGCGGCTGGTGACGCTGCGGCGGGTCGGGGCGGTCGGGGCGGTCGGGGCGGCCTACCACATCCCGGCCGCCACCCACGCGGACTGGGCACCCCTCAGCCTGCTCGGCGGGCTGCTGTCGCAGTCGCCCAACGGCCGGCTGTACCAGGCCCTCGTGGAATCGAAGATCGCCACCTCGGCCAACGCCCGGGGCGATAACACCCACGACCCCGGGCTGTTCTACGCCTCGGCCCAGGCCGACCCGGACAAGCTCGACGCCGCCAAGGACGCCCTGCTCGGGGTGATGGAGAACCTGGCGGCCGTACCGTTCACCGCCGCCGAGGTCGAGCGGGCCAAGGTCCGCAGCAAGCGGAACGCCGAGTCGCTGCAATCGAACAGCCAGGCGATGGCCCAGGCCCTCAGCTCCGCCGCCAGCCTCGGCGACTGGCGGCTCCTGTTCGTCCAGCGCGACCGCATCGCCACCGTCACGGCCGACGACGTGAACCGGGTCGCCCGGACGTACTTCAAGAAGCCGAATCGCACCGTGGGGGTGTACGTCCCGGAGAAGGAGGCCCAGCGGCTGGCGATCGAGCCGGCCCCGGCGGTCGAGACGCTCGTCAAGGACTACAAGGGCCAGGCCCAGGGGGCGGCCGGCGAGGCGTTCGACCCGACCCCGGCCAACCTCGACGCCCGGCTCAAGGTGGTCGAGGAGGACGGCCTGAAGGTCGGCCTCTTGCCGAAGAAGAACCGCGGCGAGACGGTGTCGCTGGTCGTCACCCTGCACTACGGGAACGAGGCGTCGCTGAAGGGGCAGACGGTGGCGGCCGGGATGATGCCCGGGCTGATGATGGCCGGGACCAAGAAGCACGACCGGCAGGCCCTGCGGGAGGCCCTGGACGCCCTCGGGGTGCGGATCAGCCCGGGCCTCGGCGGCGGCCCCGGGCGGGGCGGCCGCGGCGGTGGGGGCGGCGGTGCCCTCGGCCAACTGACGTTCTCCGTCGAGGCCAAGCGGGACACCCTGCCGAAGGCCCTGGAGCTGCTCGGCGAAATCCTCCGCGAGCCGGCCTTCCCGGCGGCCGAGTTCGAGACCACCAAGCGGGGGATGCGGGCCGGGATCGCCGCCTCGGCCTCCGACCCGGCGGCCCTGGCCCAGAACCGGCTGGCCCGGGCGCTGTCGCCCTACGGCCCGGACGACGTCCGCTACGTCCCCACCCTGGACGAAAACCTGGCCCGGGTGGAGGCCGTCAGCCTGGACCAGGTGAAGGCCCTGTACGAGGCCCAGGTCGGGGCCGGCAAGGCCGAGGTGGGTGTCGTCGGCGACTTCGACCCGGAGGCCACCGTCGCGGCCGTGCGGGCGATGCTCAAGGACTGGAAGTCGAGCGTCCCGGTCGAGCGGGTGGCCCGGGCGGCCCCGGCCGACAAGCCCGGGCTGAAGGAGGACATCAGCACCCCGGACAAGGCGAACGCCGTGCTCCTGGCCGGGCTGGCGTTCCCGCTGACGGACGCCGACCCGGACTACCCGGCCCTGCGGGTCGGCAACTTCCTGTTCGGCGGCAGCACCCTGTCGTCCCGGCTGGGCGACCGCATCCGCCAGAAGGAGGGGCTGTCCTACGGGGTTACGTCCGGGCTGTCGGTGTCGGCCCGGGACCCGTCGGCGTCGCTGACGGTCAACGCCATCACCAACCCGGCGAACATCGATAAGGTCGAGAAGGCGGTGAACGAGGAGCTGGCCCGGTTCCTGGCCGAGGGGCCGAGCGAGTCGGAATTGAGTGACGCCAAGACGGCGTACCTGGAGGGCCAGAAGGTCGGGCGGACGGGGGATGCGGCGATCGCCGGGCAGATCGCGACGAACCTCGACCTGGGGCGGACGTTCGCCCACGCGGCCGAGCAGGAGAAGAAGGTGGCGGCCCTGACCCGGGACGAGGTGACGGCCGCCTTCCGCAAGCACGTCGACCCGAAGAAGCTGGTGGTCGTCCGGGCCGGCGACTTCAAGAAGTAAGGGACCCGGTGGCGCCTGGTTGAATGCTGGGCGGGCGGGGGGCGTGAGCCCGGTTCTCGACCCTCTCCCCTTGGGGGAGAGGGTGGTTGGTGAGCGGGGCGAACCAACCGGGTGAGGGGAACGGGACCGGGAACGTTCCCCTCACCCCGCCCCGCTGCGCGGGGCGACCCTCTCCCCCAAGGGGAGAGGGTGGAAACAATGCCGGTGGCTCACGCCCCGCTCGCCAAGACCAAGCCTGCCCCACCGGACCAAGGGTACGACCATCGGGCCGGCGGAAAACGGCCGCCCGGCCCGGCCGGGCACCCGACTTGCGGTGTCCGTCTCACTTCCGGCCCGGCGTACCGAATCCGGTATACTCCCCCTAGCGGCCGGGCCGCCGCTGCCCGCAACCCGGGCACGGCCGCCCGCCCCGGTGGCAGAGGTGCCCCCGTGACCACACGCGCCGCCCCGCGGACCGCCCCGATCCCGAACGAAGCCCTGCCCGTGCCCGCCAAGCTGTTCGACGGCTACGCCCCCCACCCGGCCGCCTGGGACGAGTTGTTCGGCCGGGGCCACGACCCGCACCCCCACTGTTGCCCCCTGGTCGAACGGCTCGGCCGGCTCACCCCGGCCGAGTTCCAGGCCAAGCGGACCAACGCCGACCTCGCCTTCGTCAACCAGGGCGTCACCTTCTCCGTCTACTCGGACCGCCGGGGCGTCGAAAAAATCTTCCCGTTCGACCTGATCCCCCGGCCGATCCCGGCGGCCGAGTGGCAGACCCTCGAAGCCGGCCTCGTCCAGCGGCTGACCGCCCTCAACCTGTTTCTGGACGACGTATACCACGACCAGCGCATCCTCAAGGAAGGCGTCGTCCCGGCCGACCTCGTCCTCGGGTCGAAGGGCTACCGGAAGGAGATGGCCGGGTTCCGGCCGCCGGGCGGGGTGTACGTCCACATCTGCGGGACCGACCTGATCCGCGACGCCGACGGCCGGTTCCTGGTGCTGGAGGACAACGGCCGGACCCCGAGCGGGGTCAGCTACGTCCTCGAAAACCGGGCGGTGATGAAGAAGGTCTTCCCGCAGCTCTTCCAGGAGTGCCGGGTGCGGCGGGTGGAGGACTACCCGCAGCGGCTGCGGGAGGCCCTGGCGTCGGTGGCCCCGGCCGGGGCGGCGTCCCCGCCGGTGGTGGTCGTCCTCTCCCCCGGGCCGTACAACTCGGCCTACTTCGAGCACACCTTCCTGGCCCGGCACATGGGGGTCGAGCTGGTCCTCGGCCCGGACCTGTTCGTCCACGACGACGCCGTCTACCTGAAGACGACCCGCGGGCCGCAGCGGGTGGACGTGATCTACCGGCGGCTCGATGACGACTTCCTCGACCCGGAGGCGTTCCGGCCGGACAGCCTGCTCGGGGTGCCGGGGCTGGTCCGGGCCTACCGGGCCGGGAACGTCACCCTGGCCAACGCCGTCGGCACGGGCGTGGCCGACGACAAGGCGGTGTATCCCTACGTCGAGGACATGGTCCGGTTCTACCTGTCCGAGGAGCCGGTCCTGCGGAACGTGCCGACGTACATCTGCGCCCGGCCGGACGACCTGCGGTACACCCTGGACAACCTGGAACGGCTGGTGGTGAAGGCGGTGAACGAGTCGGGCGGGTACGGGATGCTGATGGGGCCGGCGAGTACCGCCGCCCAGCGGGCCGAGTTCGCCGCGAAGGTGCGGGACAACCCGCGGAACTACGTCGCCCAGCCGGTCGTCACCCTGAGCACCTGCCCGACCTGGACGGACGACGGCCCGGCCCCCCGGCACGTCGACCTGCGGCCGTACATCGTCACCGGGAAGTCGACCTGGGTGCTGCCCGGCGGGCTGACCCGGGTGGCCCTGACCAAGGGGTCGCTGGTGGTCAACAGCAGCCAGGGCGGGGGGTCGAAGGACACGTGGGTCTTGGAGGGCCGATAACCCGGAACCCGGAACGCGGAACCCGGAGCGAAAGACAGACCCTGCCTTCCCGCTCCGGGTTCCGCGTTCCGGGTTCCGGGTTCCAACCATGATCTCCCGCGTCGCCGAGCACTGCTTCTGGCTGGCCCGGTACCTGGAGCGGGCGGAGAACACCGCCCGGGTGCTGGAGGTCAACCACACCCTCCTGTTGGACTTCCACGTCCCGGTCGAGGAGCAGTGGCGGCCGCTGCTCATCATCTCCGGCATCCACGACTACCCCGACACGCCGACCGGCGAACACGTCCAAGCCTACATGGCCTGGGACCGGGACAACCCGTTCAGCATCGCCTCGTCCCTGGCGGCCGCCCGGGAGAACGCCCGGTGCATCCGGGAGGTGATCTCGGCCGAGATGTGGGAGCGGGTGAACTTCTACCACCTGTGGGTGCTGGGCGGGACGGCCCGGGGGGTGTACGACGCCAACCGGCACGAGTTCTACGCCCAGGTCCGGCGGATCAACCAGCTCGTCCACGGGATCGCCGACGCCACCATGAGCCACGGGGAGGCGTGGGAGTTCTTCAAGCTCGGGACGTACCTGGAGCGGGCCAGCCAGGTCGCCCGGATCATGGACGTGAAGTACCACACCCTGTTGCCGAAGGCGGAGGAGGTCGGCAGCCCGGTGGACAACGCCCACTGGGTGGCCATCCTGATGAGCTGCTCGGGGTACGAGCCGTTCCACAAGACGCCCCGCCCGGCCCCGCTCGACCCGGCGGCGGCGGTGGCCGAGTTCCTGTTCTTCGACCCGCTGTTCCCGCGGTCGATCCGGCGGTGCGTGTGGGAGTGCGAGGGGGCGGTGGCGGCCGCCGCCGGGAACCCGGTCGGCCGCGAGCCGACGCCGGCCGAGCGGGAGATCGCCGGGCTGCTCGGGTGGCTCGACCGGCGGACGATCGGGGACATCATCCGGGACGGGCTGCACGAGGCCCTGACCCACGTGGTCGATCGCGTCCACCGGATCGGCGAGGCCATCCACGCCACCTTCTTCGCGGCCGAGGTCAAGCCGCCCGCGGCGATGTCCCAAAGCCACGGGTAGAAGCCCGGCGCGGGCGGGCAGATTCTTCGGACCCGCCGCTTGACACGCTTCCGACGTGCGGTAGTATGGGCGGTTGTTGACAGGTCGAGTCCCCATCACACATTTCGAGGGGATCGCCATGTTCCGCAGTCGGATGTCGGAGAAGGCGCTGGTGGCGCTCGCGCTCTTCGCGGGAATGGCCGGCCTCGTGGCCGAGACCTACGCCCAGCTCCCGCCGCCCGGTGCGCCCCCCTGGAGGTGCGACAAGACCACGACGTACCTCTGCCCGGGATGTGAAAACATCAGCGGGGGCCAGGCGTGTTACAACGCCTCGTCCCCGAACTACTGGCTCCTGTGTACCTATTCCGGGTCCTTCCCCTGTAACGCGTTCAACACCCTTAATTGCACCGGTGGCCTCCGCTACTCCAAGCCGTGCGGGCAAGGTGGGGCGATGGTCGGGGGGTGTTCGTACGCGGAGCCAAGCTGTTAAGCCACCCGTACCCCGCTCGCGTTGCCGATTTTCCCCGTTGTCCCTTCGGGTGTCAGCACTCCCCGGCCGCTGGTGATCGTATGGGCCGTCTCACCGCACTCGTTGCGCTCGCCCTCGGGGTTAGCCCGGCCCACGCCGACCCGGACCTCGACGCGGCCGTCGCCCGGAACACCGCAGCCGTAGGGGCGATCCACACCCTATACACCAAGATCGCGTTCCGGATTACCACCCCCGAGGGCCCGACCCCGACGAGCGAGAGCGAGAGCGAGTATTGGCGGGACGGAAAGGTCGTCCGCATCCGGGAGCGGGACATCCGCGGGTTCGGCGGGCGGACCCGCGAGATTCTGATAACGGGCGACCGCCAGAAGGTCGTGATCGGCCATTCCAAGACCGGCGATGACCGACCGTTCACCGGGCTGATGATCACCAGGCCGCACGAGCCGTTCGGAATGGCCGATGTCTGGCGCCTGGCCCTCTGCGGCCTGCCGCCGGAGGACGCGGAGGCCAAGCCGGTCCTCCCGCTTGCTGACGCCGTCCGCCGGCTGCGGGTGACCCGGGTCCGGACCGAGAGCGGTCCGCAGGGGCCGCTCACCCGCATCTCGCTGACCGAGCCGGACCGGACCTACGATGTGTGGGTCGATCCGGCGGTGAACGGGATGATCCGCCGGTTCGACCGGAGTTCCAAGTTCTTCGTCGTCACCGACGGGGAGAAAACGTTCAAGACCGAAACCTGTCGCTACGAGGTGGAGTCGTTCCGGGAGGTTGCCCCGGCGATCTTCTTCCCGGCCAAGGTGGTCGCCACCTGCGACCACGACGGAACGCCGATCGTCCGCCAGGAGGCGGAGTTCACCGACACCCGGGTGAACCAGAAAGCCCCGCCCATCCCCCTGCGGCTACCGATCAAGGCAGGGATGCCCGTCCAGGACCGAATCCAAGGTCTGGCGTACGAGGCGGCCGACGCGGACGGGAACCCGGCCGGGACGCCGAAGGTCATGCTGGAAGGCCCGTCCCGGTCCGTGGAGGAAAGTGACCCCGTGGCCACCGACCCGCATGAGGCCACCCGGGAGTCGGCCCTGTCCCGGCCCGGTACCTGGTTCCTGCTCCTGGCCGCGGTGTTCGTGGCGGCCGCCGGGGTGGTCATGTACCGCCGCCGGAGGGCCGCCTGAACCCGCTGCGACCGACCGGACCCCTCCCTCACCGCAATCGGCCGACTGTCATGGCTACCCCCTCGGCTGACGCGATCCGGGCCCGGCCCCGCCGGCGGTGGCATCGGTGGGCGGCCGTCGGGGCCGCACTCCTCGCGGTCGCGGGGGTGACCGCGGCCGTGGCCGAGCGCCTGCTCCCGTCTCAGGCCCCCCCGTCTGCGCCGAAGGCGATCGTCCGTGGGTCGCTCGACCTCGGCCGATCAGAGGTGTCGACCCACCACGATGTCCGGTTCGAGGTCGCCAACGCCGGGGGCCGACCCCTCACCCTGCGGGCCGCAGCCACCGGCTGCGCCTGCCAGGCGGTGTACGCCGAAACCCCGGGCGGCCGCCGCACCCTCGCGGAGGTCACCGTTCCGCCGGGTGAGGCAGTCACGCTCGGGTTCACTCTGACCGTCAGTGGGGCACTCCACCTCCCGCAGCGGGCCGGGATGCGGCTGGTGACCAACGACCCGGACCAGCCCGAACTCACCGTCCCGATCACCTTCACACCGGTCGCCCGGCTGGCCTGCGTCCCGCAGACCTTGGCGTTCGGGGACGTGCCGGTCGGCACCGGGGCGACGGCGACTGTCGAGGTGTTCGCCGACGCCCACGAGCCGGGGGCCGATTGGGCGACCGTGGCCGCCGAGCCGGCCGACCGGTTCGCCGTCCGGTTCACCCCCGACCCCCGGCCGGCGGGCGAGCTGGGGAACACCCTGGCCACCCGGGTCGGGATCATCGAGGTCACGCTGCACGCCCCCGACGCCCCCGGCCCGCTCCCGGTCACCCTCGTCCTGACGGCCGGCGGCAAGGAGGTATACCGGCTCGGGGTGGTCGGCCGGGCCGTCGCCGAGGTGGAGGCGTCGCCCGAGGTGGTCGTCCTCCCCCGGCGGTCGGGCGATGGGCCAATCTACTCGGCCCAGGTCCTCTTGCACAGCCCCGCCGGCCGGTCGTTCGCGGTCGCGGCCGGTGTACCGGTCGATCGCATCGAGGTGGCAATTGACACCCCCGGCCCCGATGTGCGCCACGTCGTCACCGTCCGCTGCACCCCGGAGGCCGCCCGCAGCCGTGCGGGACAAACGGTCACGATCGACCTCACTGCCACCGTGGGGGAGCGGACCATCCCCGTTCCCGTCCGGGTGCTGTTCGCCCCGGAGCCGCCCGCCCCCGAACCGCCGAAGGAGTAGTCCGATGGCCCCGCCGGTCCGCCGCGGGTTCACGCTGCTCGAGTTGCTGGTCGTGCTGGCGGTGATCAGCCTGGTGATCGGGCTGACCCTGCCGGCCGTCCAGAAGTCCCGGGCCGCAGCCGCCCGCCTGGCCTGCCTGAACAACCTCCGGCAGATCGGCACCGGACTGCACCACTTCCACGCGGGCCACGGCCGGCTCCCGCCACCGCCCCAGAAGAAGACCTCGAACTGGTCCGGCAGCCCGTACTCGGTCCAGGGGGTGAGCTTCCACACCTACCTGCTGCCCTACGTCGAGCGGGAGGACCTGTGGGCGGCGGCCGGGCGGGGGTACGCGGCGTCCGCCGACCCGCTCGACCCGGCCCACGACGAGGCCCGGACCGGGTTCGTGAAGGTATACGCCTGCCCGGCCGACGGCCGGCTGACCGGGCCGCTGGCCGGGTGGACCGGGGTGCCGGCCGGGTACACCTCGTACCTGGCCGTCACCGGATCGGAAGTCGGGGCCAAGAACGGCTGCTTCCCCGGCCGGCCCGGCATCCGGCTGACCGACGTGACCGACGGGACGAGCCAGACCGTGATGGTCGGCGAGCGGCCGCCGAGCGCGACGCTGGACGCCGGTTGGTGGTACGCGGTCCAGCCGGGCCCGGCCCCCGGCTTCGACTTCGAACTGGCGGCTACCAACCCGATCTTCACAGAGTTCGGGTGCCCGGGGTATGTCTACCGACCCCGCCCCGGCTACATCAGTGTGCTGTACTACTTCGCGCCGGCCCGACTCGACGACAACTGCGCCCGGTTCCACTTCTGGAGCCTGCACCCCGGCGGGGCGAACTTCCTGCTGGCCGACGGGTCCGCCCGTTTGGTGCCGTACTCGGTCGGGGTTGGGCTGCGGGCGTTCGCCTCCGGCAACGGCGGCGAGTCGGACCAATTGCCCGACTGAGGCGCTCCGGGCTACGCCGGCCGGCGGGTCTCCGCCACCGTGTCGTGGACGAACCGGAGCTTCCGCACCGCCGCCGGGGTCAGGACGAACGGGTACGCATCGGGCAGCCCCAGCCCGCGGTTCAGGTTGTTCAGCAGGTACGTCACCGGGAACCAGCTCTCGATCAGCACGTCGAACGGCTCCGGGCCGTCCCCCAGCGGGTTCGGGATCGCCCGCACCGCCGGGTCCCCCGCCCGCGGCGGCAGCAGCCGCACCCCGCACGCCGACGCCGTCTCCAGGGCGTCGACCACGTGCAGGTAGTGGGCCCACGTCTCGGCCCAGTCCTCCCACGGGTGGGCGCTGGCGTAGGCCGAGACGAACCGGGCCGCCCAGTCGGCCGGCGGCCCGCCGTCGTGGTGCCGCCGCAGGGCCTCGGCGTAGTCCGCCCGCTCGTCCCCGAACACCGCCCGGAAGGCGTCCAGCCGGGGCGTGTCCCGGACCAGCCGGTCCCAGTAGTAGTGCCCGCTCTCGTGCCGGAAGTGTCCGAGCAGGGTGCGGTACGGCTCGTGGAACTGGTTCCGGACCTGCTCCCGGGTGGCGTCGTCGGCCTCGGCGATGTTCACCGTGATGACCCCGCCGGCGTGCCCGGTCAGCACCCGCGGCCGGGCCGGGTCGTCCGGGTCGGCCAGGAACTCGAACGCCAGCCCGGCCGGGTCGTCGGCCCGGGCCGCCGGCGGTAGCCGCAGGGCCAGCAGGGTGTACACCAGCCGCCGCTTGGCCACCTCGATCTTGAACCAGGCGGCCTTGTTGCCTTCGCGGGACAGGTTCGGGATGACGGTGGTGAGCCGGCAACTTTGGCAGAGGGCGTGGGGGTCGTCGGCCGGGACGGCCCAGTTGCACACGTCGTGGGTGGTGTAGTTGTGGCAGAGCCGGTACGCCCGGCCGCCGGCCCGGGGCAGGGGGTTGGTCCAGCGGTCGCCGCCGGCCGGGTCGAGCGACCCGACCACCCCGAGGTCCGGGAGGAAGGCGAGGGTGTGGCCGCAGGAGACGCACCGGACGTTCTCGAAGAAGACGAGCTGCCGGCAGTGGTCGCACCGGAAAACCTTCATCGACGGTCTCGTGGGGCCGGCCGACAGGACCGCGGCATTGTGCGACCCGGGGGCCGGGGCGTCCAGCGTCCCGCCCCCGGCCGCCCGGGTCGATTCACGACCGGACGGTCAGCCGACGAACACCCCGCCGGTGAACCCGGGGTCGAACGGGAGGAAGCTGGTCAGGAGCGTCGGCGGGCCGTCGCCCACCGTGTAGACGCCCACGCCCGAAACGCCCCCGGCCGCGGACCCGGCGATCACCTCCGCCGCCGGGTCCGCGTCGACGTTCCGGGCCGCCACCGGGACGCCGGCCCGCAGGCCCCCGCTGCCGGCGAAGAACGACGCCAGCAGCGACCCGCCCGGCAGCCGCGCCCCGTCGAACACCACGACCCGCGGCGAGCCGCCCGGCCCGGCCCCGACAACCACGTCACCCCGGCCGTCGCTGTTGACATCCCCGACGGCCACGAACGTCCCGTCCCGCAAGGTCGGCTCGAACGCGAAGAAGTCGTTGACCAGCCGGGCCGGGGCGACCCCGGGTCGCAGCGTCGCCCCGTCGTACACGGCCACCCGCGGCCCGCCGCCGGCCCCGGCCGCGACGACGAGGTCCGCGGAGCCGTCGCCGCCGATGTCCCCGACCGCCACCCGGCAGCCGCCGCGGAAGGCCGGGTCGGCGATCCCGAAGAAGTCGGCCAGGACCGCCCCGTCGTTGCCGCTCACCACCCGCACCCGCGGCCCGCCGCCCACGTCCGGCGACACCACCACGTCCGCGAACCCGTCCCCGTTCACGTCCCCGGCGGCGACGGATACCCCGCCGGCGAAGGTCGGCTCGAGGGCGAAGAACTGCCGCACCAGTTGTCCGGATGTCCCGTCGAACACCCGCACGTCCGGCCCGCCGCCCGGCCCGGCCCCGGCGACGAGGTCGGCCACCCCGTCCCCGGTCACGTCGGCCGCCGCCACCCGGGCCCCGCCGGC
>JAIEQN010000508.1 GCA_019747685.1 Gemmataceae bacterium | reverse complement strand
GCCGGGGTGGCCTGGGCCGGGTACTCGGCGGGCCGGGGCACGGCCGGCCCGGCGTCCGGGACCGAGGCCGAGCTGTACGAGCTGCGGCTGGAGGTGGCCCGGGGGTGCCTGGCCCGGGGCGACCGGGCCGGGGCCTGGACCCAGTTGGAGCGGTGCCTGCCCGCCCCCGGCCGCCCCGACCTCCGCGACGACCGCTGGCACCTGCTGTGGGAGAAGTGCCAGCCGCGGGAGCGGTGAGCCAGCCGAGTACCGGGCCTGGCGGCCTGCCCCTCGGTTCCGCGCATTTTCCTGATCGTCTGGTTGGTCGGCCATTCTTCGCATACCATATAATCGCTGTATTTTACCCAAACCACGGAGTCGCCCATGTCCTCACAGGACCGCCTCTCCCGCCGCGCCCGCCTGGCCGCCGAACCGCTCGAAGACCGCAGTACCCCGGCTACCTTCACCGTCACCACCGCCGCCGACGCCGGGGCCGGGTCGCTCCGGCAGGCCATCCTCGACGCCAACACAAGCGCGGGGCCGGACAACGTCGTCTTCGCCGTCGGCACCGGGCCGGTGACCGTCACCCTCGCCTCCCCGCTGCCGGCCATGACCGGGCCGACCCTGATCCTCGGGAACACCCAGCCGGGGCTCACCGACCCGTCGAACATCAACCCGGACCCGTTCTTCAACGCCCCGTTCCCGCTCGTCACCGTCGACGGGACCGACGCCGGGGCCGGGGCCGACGGGCTGGTGTTCACCGGGGCCGGCAGCAGCGGCAGCCAGGTGCAATACCTCCAGGTCCTCAACTTCGACGGCGACGGGATCGTCCTCGACGGCTCCGCGAACGGCCTGCTCGCCTTCTTCGTCTCGTCCGGCAACGGCGGCAACGGGGTCCTCATCACCGGGGCGGGGGCCACCGGGAACCGGCTGGAGAACGGCTTCATCGGCACCGACAAGACCGGCAACGTGGTCCTCCCCAACGAAGGGGACGGGGTCCTCATCACCGACGACGCCAGCGGCAACGTGGTCGGCGGCGGGAACTTCTTTCAGGCCCGGTGCATCATCTCCGGCAACCTCGGCAGCGGCGTCCACATCACCGGCGGGGCGTTCGGCAACCTCGAACAGGGGAACGTAATCGGGCTGAACGCCGGCAACGACGCGGACCTCGGCAACGGGCTGGACGGGGTGTTGGTCGAGGGGACCGGGGCCGGGAACATCATCGGCGGGCCGGTCGGGCTGGGCGGGATCAAGGCCGGGAACGGCCGGCACGGGGTCAACATCCAGGGCGAAAGCCCCGGCACCGTCGTGTTCAACGCCTTCGCCGGCACCTCGGCGTTCTCCAACCGGGACTTCGGCAACGGGGTGGACGGCATCCACGTCGAGGCGTCCGGGGCCGGGATCATCATCACCACCAACATCGGGTCCGGGAACGGCCGGTACGGGATGTACATCGGCGGGGACGCGAACGGGGTGGTGGTCAACGCCGCCCTGCTCGGGGTCGGGTTCCCCACCGCCGACGACGTGGCCATCCCGAACGGGGTGGCCGGGGCGGTCGTCACCGACAACGCGGCGAACACCCAGTTCGGGACGACCGCCGTCCCCGCGGCCATCGCCGCCCTGTTCCCGACGGTCGCCGACACGCCCGCGGTGCAGTTGCAGAACATCGTCGCCGGGAACGCCGGCCCGGGCCTCATCATCGAGGGGAACGCGGCCAACACCCGGGTCATCAACACCAACTTCGGCGGCGGGGTCGGGGACGTGCCGTTCCCGGACGCCGGGCCGTCGATCATCGTCCGCGGGAACGCCACCGGGACGGTCATCGGGACCACCGACCCGGTCGGCACGAACCGGCTGACCTTCGACCCCGCCGGCATCCGGGTCGAGACCGACAACCCGGTCACGCTGGTCCGGAACGAAATCTTCGACCTGACCGGCCCGGCGATCGGGTTCGCGGCCGGCGACCAGACCCAGCCGGCCCCGGTGTTAATCGCCGCCCGCCCGACCTCCTCCGGGGCGCTGGCGACCGGGTCGGTCACCGGCCCGGCGAACGCCGCCCTTACCGTGGAGTTCTTCGCCAGCGCAACTGCCGGGGCCGACGGGACCGGCGAGGGGCAGCAGTTCATCACCGCCCGCATCGTGACCACGGACGCGACCGGGCTGGCCCGGTTCTCGGTGCCGCTGAACGTGCCGGCGGACCGCCCGTTCGTGACGGCGACGGCCACGAACGCCGCCGGGGCCACGTCCGGGTACTCGGACGTGAAGGAGTTGTCGCCGCCGCCGGTGATCGTGACCGGCCCCGGGTCGGGCGGCGGGCCGGTGGTGCGGGTGTTCGCGGCCGACGGCGGCACCCTGGTCCGCACCATCCTGGCCTACGAGCCGACCTTCCGGGGCGAGATCCGGGTGGCGGCCGGGGACGTGACCGGGGACGGGGTGGCGGACGTCGTGACCGCGGCCGGGCCGGGCGGCGGGCCGCGGGTCCGGGTGTTCGACGGGGCCACCGGGCTGCCGCTGGCCGGCCCGCTCGGCAGCTTCTTCGCCTACGCCGCCTCGTTCACCGGCGGGGTGTGGGTCGGGTCGGGCGACGTGAACGGGGACGGGCTGGCGGACGTCGTGGTCGGGGCGGACGCCGGGGGCGGGCCGAACGTGAAGGTGTTCAGCGGGGCGGACGGGTCGCAACTGGCCAGCTTCTTCGCCTTCGAGCCGACGTTCACCGGCGGGGTGCGGGTGGCGGCCGGGGACGTGAACGGGGACGGGCGGGACGACATCGTCGCGGCCGCCGGGCCGGGCGGCAGCCCGCGGGTGGTGGCGTTCAGCGGGGCGAACCCGGGGGAGGTGCTGGCCGACTTCTTCGCGTTCGCCGCCGGCTACACCGGCGGGGTATTCGTCGGGGCCGGCGACCTGACCGGGACGGGGGTGGAGTCGATCGTCGCCGGGACCGGGGCCGGCGGGTCGGACGTGCGCTGGTTCGCCGCGAACGGGACCCAGCAGGGGCAGGTGACGGCGTTCCCCGGGTTCGCCGGCGGGGTGACGGTGGCGGCGGCCGACGCGACCGGGGACGGGGTGGAGGACGTGGTGGCCGGGGCCGGGCCGGGCGGCGGCCCGGCGGTGGCGGCGTTCGACGCCCTAACCGAGGGCCTGGTCGAAAGCTTCTTCGCCTACGAGCCGGCCTTCGCCGGCGGGGTGTTCGTCGGCGGGGCGTGACCGCCCCCGGCGCGCGGCTTACCCCCAGCCGGTCGTCAGCTCGGTTTGGTGGCACAGGCATTCCTGCCTGTGCCACCAAAGGCACTACCCTCCGGCCCGGGCCGGGTCGGCGGCGGCCGGCCCGGCCGGGCCGCAGCCGTACTCCGCCGGCGTGACCGCCTTCCGCCCGCACCCGCCGAACTTGAACTGGAGGGTGAAGGTGAGCTGCTGCAGCTCGGCGGTCAGCTTGGTGCCGACCCCGACCGCCTCCCGGACCGGCCCGGTGATCGTATTCGGGAACCCGTAGGCGTACCCGAGCGAGGCGGCCGTCGAGTCGGTCAGGTTGACCGTCGTGCCGACCGCCAGGGTGTGCTGGATGACGGCCGGCCCCTGGACGTTGAACAGGGTGCCGACGCTCGGGATCGGGTTGTCGTTGTACACGTACCCGAGGCTCAGGGCGGCCCGGTCGGTCACCTGGTAGCGGCTCCCCAGGGCGACCGCGAACACGTCCCGCCAGCCCAGCCCGCCGTCCTTCAGCGGGGTGCCGAACAGGTCGGTGCTCCCGTAGGCGAAGTACCGCAGGTCGGCCGACAGGAGCAGCTTGTCGGTCGGCCGGTAGCCGACGCCCCACGAGTAGATGGCCGGCAGGGTGGCCGTCAGGAACAGCGTCCGCGGCCGGCCCAGCTCGTCCCGGGCGTAGTACTTCCACGTCTCGAACCACTGCGGGCTGGTGTACCCGAACCCGACGTCCACCCGGTCGGTGACCGAGTAGACCAGCCCGGCCCGGACCCCCCCGCCCCAGAACGGGCGGGAGTGGGTCCCGGTCGGGAACGTCCCGACCCCGTCCCCGTTGGCGTCGTCCGCCCCGCCGAAGTACGCCGGGTCGAACCCGGTGAAGGCGACCGAGACGGTCGGCCCGAACCCGAAGGTGAACCGGTCGGTGACCTTGTACGCGGCCGTCGGGGTCAGTTGGAGCAGCCCGATGTTCGACCAGATCGGCCCCTGGACGTTCCCCAGCGGCCCGATCCCGGACAGGCTCGGGTTGGCGAACGTCCCGGGGAAGTTCACCCCCCCGCCGCCCAGGGATGTCAGGCCCAGCCCGTAGGTCAGCCGGTTGTCTTCCGGCTGCCAGACGATCCCCAGGTCGGACGCGATGCCCACCCCGTTGTCGCTGCGGGTGCTGCCGGAGAAGCTTGGGGCGGCCGAGTCGAAGTGGATGTTCGGGAACAGGAAGGCCCCGCCGACGGCCACCTCGGACCGGCCGAGCCGGCCGATCGCGGCCGGGTTCCAGTACAGGGCCCCGATGGCGTCGACCGGGGTGGCGGTGGACGCCCCGCCCATCGACAGGTGGGCCGCCCCGCCGCCCTGGAGGTACAGCCCCTGGGCCCGGCCGGTCGCCGGCAGCGCCACCAGGGCGAGGGCCGCGACGGCCCCGAGCCGCAATCCCGATCGCATCGCCGTCTCCTCCGCGGCCTGGGTACGAACCGTCACAGACGGGCGGTTGTGCCGGTGAGATCGGAACGGCGGGGGGTGTGGGATGAGACGATCGAACGGAGAAGGCGGGCGGGGTGGGTCAGTCTGGGTAAGCCGTGCGGCCGGGTGGCAACGTTTCGGTTGCGGCAATGCCCGTCCCGCCGGGCCGACTACCGGCCGACCGGGAGGGTGAGGACCGGGCCGGCCCGCTTGTCGGACGGGACCGGGCCGAAGTCGAGGTGGCGGGACGGCCGCATCAGCACGAACGTACTCTTGCTCGCGTGGTCGGCGTCGTCCAGGTAGAACCAGTACCCGCGGTGGCGGACGGCGACGGCCGCCCCGGCCGGCGGCTTCTTCCCCGGGCACGCCCGGACGGTGAACAGCCCGCCGGTCACCTGCTGCCAGTCGAACGGCCGGCCGTCCGCCCCCAGGGTCGGCTTGGCCGCCCCGTCGGCCAGGAGCTCGGCCGGGACCTCGACCCCGTGGGCTAGGTAGAAGAACACCTGGAGCAGCGACCGGGTGACCAGGGCCAGCTTGTCCGACGGCGGGGCGTCCGGCCGCTGCTCGATGAACCCGACGGTGCTCTGGGTGACCTCGTACCGGGTCAGCCCCGGCCGCAGGTTCAGCAGCCCGACCAGCTCGGCGTACTCGGGGGTGCCCAGCGTCCGGGGGCTGAGGTCGAGGTACAGCCGGCGGGCCTTGTGGACGAGTTGCCAGGCCGCCCGGTCCGTGGTCAGCCGGTACTCGCACCCGGCCTTGCGGGCCTCGACCAGCGCCTCCCCGGACACCCGGTCGAGGGCGATCGGGTCGCCCGGCACCTCCTCCTCGACCTTCCGGAAGGTCAGCTCGCCGCGGTCCTGGATGGCCTGGAGGAGGTCGGCGGCCCGGCGGAAGTCGGCGTACTCCGGCGGGAACGACCGGGTCGGGCCGCTGGCCGACGGGGCGTTCGGCACCCCGTTCATCCCCTCCAGCCAGAGCCGGAAGATGGTCGAGATCGGCCAGCTCGTCTCGGCCAGGAAGACCACCCCGTCGGGGGCGATCGGCCGCATGTACCGGGCGACGATCTCGCCCGAGTGGACCGGGGTGAGGGTGACGGTCGGCCGCTCGGCCGACCCGGCCGTCCCGGCCGGCAGGATGCTGGTGAACGTCCGGAAGACGATGTTGCTGTTGCTCGGGTTGGGGGCGATGAAGAACGGCCGGGCCTCGGCCTGGGCCGACAGCTCGTACTGGGCGGCGATCCCGGACACCTCGACCTCGGCCGGCGGGTCGCCGTACCGCAGCCGGACGATGTTCCGCAGCAGCTCCTCCGAGTCCACCTGGAGGTACGCCTCGTTGTACCGCCCGTGGGTCTTCTCCAGGGCCCGCGGGCCGAACCCGCACCCGGCCGGGAGTAGGCCGACCAGACCGACGATCAGGCCGGCTCGCCCCACCGTCAGCCCCCCGGGCGGTCCCCGGCCGCCGGACGCGACCGTCCGAGGGCCGTCACCCCAAGATCGGCCGGGCGGCGCGCGAAAATGGAACGATTCTGCCGGCCGCACCGGGGCGACGTGCTCGGGCGTTCAGCGGGCGTGGTGAGATCGTACAGTTTTTCGCGGATTTCCGATGGACGCGGCCCCGGGGTCCCGCGACAACAGGAGTTATCTGAGTCGGTACCCACCGGACCGACGGCCGGGTCCCCCGCGCGGGGCCTCGGTGCCCCGGCACGCCCACCACCCTCTCCCGCGAGGCCCGTGTGACATCGTCGCCGAAATACCTGGCCGGCCTTCTCGTCGTGGCCGGGCTGTGCGGCCCCACCTGGGCCACCGCCCGCGGCCAGCAGATCGCCGAGGGCGAGGCCCTCAAGATCGCCACCGACGCCTACGTCTACGGCTACCCGCTGGTGACGATGGAATACACCCGCCGGGTGATGACCAACGCCGCCAAGCCCGAGGGCACCCACGCCCCGATGGGCCAGTTCGTGCGGATGCGGGAGTACCCCGACGCCAAGTTCCGGGATGTCACCGCCCCGAACGCGGACACGCTCTACTCGACCGCCTGGCTCGACCTCTCGAAGGAGCCCTACGTCCTGAGCCTGCCGGACATGGGCGACCGGTACTTCCTGATGCCCATGCTCGACGGGTGGACCAACGTGTTCCAGGTGCCGGGGACGCGGACCACCGGGAACAAGGCCCAGACCTACGCCATCACCGGGCCGGGCTGGAAGGGCACGCTCCCGGACGGCGTAAAGGAGCTGAAGGCCCCGACGAACATGGTGTGGATCCTCGGGCGGACCTACTGCACCGGCACCCCCGAGGACTACAAGGCGTGCCACGCGGTGATGGACCGGTACGACCTCCGGCCGCTCAGCGCCTACGGCAAGCCGTACACCCCGCCGGCCGGGAAGGTCGACCCGGCGGTCGACATGAAGACGGCCGTCCGGGAGCAGGTGAACGCGCTGGACGCGCCGGCCTACTTCACCCTCCTGGCCCGGCTGATGACGGACAACCCGCCGGCCGCGGCGGACGCCCCGATGGTCGCCCGGATGGCCGAGATCGGCCTCGCCCCCGGCCAAGTCCCGAACGTCACCCGGCTCGGCCCGGCGGCGGCCAAGGCCCTCCGGGACGCCCCGAAGGCCGGGCAGGAGAAGATCATGGCCCACTTCAAGGAGGCGGGCAAGCTGGAGAACGGCTGGACGTTCACGACCAAGGCCGGGGTGTACGGGACCGACTACCTCCAGCGGGCGTTCATTACCGCCATCGGGCTGGGGGCCAACCGCCCGCAGGACGCCGTCTACCCGACCTCGACCGCGGACGCGGCGGGCAAGAAGTACAGCGGGGCCAATAAGTACGTCGTGCATTTCGACAAGGGCCGGACGCCGCCGGTGGACGCCTTCTGGTCGATCACCATGTACGACGCCGGGTACTTCTTCGTGGACAACCCGCTGAACAAGTACACGGTCAGCCCGCGGAACAAGTTGAAGTTCAACGACGACGGGTCGCTGGACCTCTACATCCAGAACGAGTCGCCGGGCAAGGACAGGGAGGCGAACTGGCTGCCGGCCCCGAAGGGCGAGTTCGTGCTCATGATGCGGCTGTACTGGCCGAAGGAGAAGGACCCGTCGATCATCGACGGCACCTGGAAGCCGCCGGCGGTGCAGCCGGTGAGGTAACGGTGGCGGCCCGGTCGTCTCGAAATCCCACTCTCCCGAGGCACCCATGTTGACGCGGTCGAGGTTGGCGGCCCTGCTGGTGGTCGGTGCCGGCGGGCTGTTGGGCTACGCGGCCGGGGCCGGCGGGCTCCGCCCGGCCGCCGCGGACGACGCGAAGGTCGGCGCCAAGGCCCCGCCGCCCGGTTCCCCGGCGGCGACCACCACCATCGACGGCAAGCAGCTCCCGCCGCCCTCGCCGAAGTTCGGCGGCAAGATCGAGGAGACGGCCGACAAGTCCACCCCGTACTGGCCGCCGCGGGTGGCCCCGAAGAAGGGCGCCCCGAACGTCCTGCTCATCATGACCGACGACTCGGGGTTCGGGGTGACCGGCACCTTCGGCGGGGTCATCCCGACCCCGGCCCTCGACCGGGTCGCCAAGAACGGCCTGCGGTACACCAACTTCCACTCCACCGCCCTCTGCTCCCCGACCCGGGCCGCCCTGATCACCGGCCGGAACCACCACTCGGCCGGGTTCGGGGTGGTCTCCGAGCAGGCCACCGGGTTCCCCGGGTACGACAGCATCATCACCCGGGACAAGGCGACGGTCGGCAAGGTCCTGAAGGACAACGGCTACCGCACCTCCTGGTTCGGGAAGAACCACAACACCCCGGCCTACCAGTGCAGCCAGGCCGGGCCGTTCGACCAGTGGCCCGGCGGGATGGGGTTCGAGTACTTCTACGGGTTCATGGGCGGCGACACCAGCCAGTGGGAGCCGAACCTGTTCCGCAACACGACGCAAATCTACCCGTTCCAGGGCAAGCCGGCCGGCACCTGGAACCTGACCACCGCGATGGCCGACGACGCCATCGACTACATGACCCGGCTGGACGCCCTCGACCCGGAGCAGCCGTTCTTCCTGTACTACGTCCCCGGCGGCACCCACGCCCCGCACCACCCGACCAAGGAGTGGGTGGACAAGATCAGCAAGATGCACCTGTTCGACGAGGGGTGGAACAAGGTCCGGGAGAAGATTTTCGAGAACCAGAAGCGGCTCGGGGTGATCCCGTCGAACGCCAAGCTGACCCCGTGGCCGAAGGACCTGCTCAAGGACTGGGACCGGTGTACGGCCGACGAGAAGAAGCTGTTCCTCAAGCAGGTGGACGTGTTCGCCGCCTACGTGGCCTACACCGACCACGAGATCGGGCGGGTGATCCAGGCCGTCGAGGACATGGGCAAGCTGGACAACACCCTGGTCATCTACATCAACGGGGACAACGGGACCAGCGCCGAGGGCACCCCGATCGGCACCCCGAACGAGGTCGCCACGTTCAACGGGGTCACCCCGCCGGTCGAGGCCCAGCTCAAGAACTTCTACGACGTGTGGGGGACGGACCGGACCTACAACCACATGGCCGTGCCGTGGGCGTGGATGTTCGACTGCCCGTTCTCGTGGACCAAGCAGATCGTCTCCCACTTCGGCGGGACCCGCCAGGGGATGGCGATCTCGTGGCCGAAGGTGATCGCGGACAAGGGCGGCATCCGCCACCAGTTCCACCACGTCATCGACATCGCCCCGACCATCCTGGAGGCGTGCGGGGTCGCCCGGCCGGAGGTGGTGGACGGCATCCGGCAGGCCCCGATCGAGGGCACCAGTATGGCGTACACCTTCGACCCGAAGAACGCCAAGGCCCCCTCGGCCCGCAGGACGCAGTACTTCGAGATGATGGGCAACCGGGCGATCTACCACGACGGCTGGATCGCCGGCACCAAGGTGATGCGGCCGCCGTGGGTCAACGTCCCGCCCAAGACGAGCGTCCTGGACTACCCGTGGGAGCTGTACGACCTGGCCGACGACTGGACGCAGTCCGAGGACCTGGCGGCGAAGCAACCGGCGAAGCTGAAGGAGCTGCAGGGGCTGTTCTGGCAGGAGGCCGGGAAGTACCAGGTGCTGCCGCTGGACGACTCGGTCACCGGTCGGCTGGTCGCCCCGCGGCCGAGCATCACCGCCGGGCGGGACGTGTTCACCTGGACCCGGCCGCTGACCGGGACCCCGAACGGGGACGCCCCGAGCCTGCTGAACACCTCGTACACCTTCAAGGCCGAGGTCGAGGTGCCGGACGGCGGCGGGGACGGGATGCTCATCACCCAGGGCGGGCGGTTCGGCGGGTACGGGTTCTACCTGCTTAAGGGCAAGCCGGTCTTCCTCTGGAACCTGGTCGACCTGAAGCGGGAGCGGTGGGAAGGTCCGGCCCTGGCCGCCGGCCAGCACACCCTCGAGTTCGACTTCCGGTACGACGGCCTCGGGGCCGGGACGCTGGCGTTCGGCGACTACGGCGGCCTGGGTCAGGGTGGTACCGGGGTCCTCAAGGTAGACGGGAAGGAGGTCGCCACCCGGAAGATGGAGCACACCATCCCGTTCATCCTGCCCTGGGACGAGAACCTCGATGTCGGCTCCGACACCTGTACCGGGGTGAACGACGCGGACTACAAGCCGCCGTTCGGGTTCACCGGTAAGATCGGCAAGATCACCCTGACGATCGACCGGCCCAAGCTGTCGCCGGCGGATGTCAAGAAGCTGCGGGAGGCGGCCCGCGAGAAGGCGGTCCGCGACTGACGCCATCGGCCGCAGAGTACACCGGGAGGGGGCGCCATGAGCCGACGCATCACCTGTTCGATCGCCCTCGTGTCCGGCGCCGTCCTCGCCGGGGCCTATGGCCTCCGGGCCGGGCCGGCCGGCCAGCCCGCGGCGGCCGGCACCGATGCCGACCGGGCCGCCATCCGGCAGGCCGCCCGCGACTTCGAGGCGGCCTTCGCCAAGGGCGACGCGAAGGCCCTCGCCGCCCTGTGGGCCGAGAACGGCGAGGCCCGGGACGCCGACGGGCGGACGTTCGCCGGCCGGGCCGCGATCGAGAAGGGTTACGCCGAGCAGTTCAAGGCCGCCCCCGGGGCCAAACTCGAAGTGTTGGCGAAGTCGGTCCGGTTCCCGGCCAAGGACCTCGCCGTCGAGGAGGGCCTGCTCCGGCTGACCCGGGGCCCGAAGGACCTGCCCACGACCACCACCTACGTCGCCGTCCACGCCCGCGAGGACGGGCGGTGGAGGGTGGCCCTGAGTAGCGAGGCCGGGGCCGGCCAGGACCGGCTCGAAGACCTCGACTGGCTCCTCGGCGAGTGGGCCGCGAGGGGCAAGGGCCAGGCGGTCACGTTCGCGTTCGCCCGCGACCCCAAGAAGGCGGCCGTCACCGGCACGTTCACCCGCACCCCGGCCGGCCAGGAGCCGGTCACGGGGGGCGCCCGGATCGCCCTCGACCCCGAGACCGGACGGATCCGGTCTTGGGCGTTCGAGGACGACGGGGCGCACTCCCAGTCGCTGTGGCACCGGGACGACAAGGGCTGGGTGCTCGACCTCCGCGGGGTGCTGGCCGACGGGACCCCGACGGCCGAGCGGATCCTCCTCCAGCGGGTCGGCCCGGACGCGATCACCTGGCGGGCGGTCGACCGGGTGGCCGGCGACACCCCGCTGCCCGACACCCCGCCGCTGCGGCTGACCCGGGCGGCGGCCGGCAAGTAGTCCGAACACCCCTGGCACCTTCCCAGGGCAACGCCCGGGGCCGCTGAAAGGACACCCCATGAAGCGCATCGTTCTCTACCTTCTGGCCGGGGCCGGGCTGTGTGCGGTCGGCGGCGACGCCCGCGGCTGGG
>JAIEQN010000622.1 GCA_019747685.1 Gemmataceae bacterium | reverse complement strand
CGCCTACCTGTACTTCCCGAACGGCGCCTGGATGGACGCCTGGGTGCCGAAGCAGACCGGGGCCGGGTACGAGCTGCCGTTCAGCCTCACGCCCCTGGAGCCGGTCCGGGACGAGGTCACGGTCCTGACCGGGCTGGACAAGCCGAACAGCCGGTCCGGCGACGGCCACTACGCCAAGACGGCCAACTTCCTGACCGGTCTGCCGGTCAAGAAGACGACCGGCCAGGACCTGCACGCCGGCGGCGTCTCGGTCGACCAGGTGGCGGCCGCCAAGGTCGGCCACCTGACCCCGCTGCCGTCGCTGGAGCTGGCCACCGACCCGGTGGTCAACGGGCTCGACCGGGCGGTCAACTACACCCGGATGTACGGGTCGTACATCGCCTGGAAGCGGCCGGACCTGCCGCTGCCCCGGCTGATCGACCCCCGGGCCGCGTTCGAGCGGATGTTCGGGGCCCGGGACGAAGCCGGCCGGCCGGTCCCCAACGCCGCCCGGGCCGACGACCAGGGGCTGCTCGACGCTGCCCTCGATGACGCCCGCGACCTCCGCAAGCGGCTCGGCCGCGGAGACCAACAGAAGCTGGAGGAGTACTTGGAGGCGGTCCGCGGGGTCGAGCGGCGGCTCGGGTACGGCCGGGCCGCCGGCGGGTGGACACCGCCGACCCGGCCCGACCGGCTCGTCCCGCCGCCGGCCGTGTCCCGGCCGGACGTGCTGTTCACCAGTCGGGACAACAACGGGGACGGGGTGCCGGCCGCCGGCGGCAAGCCGGTCGACCCGCCCGAGCTGGTCCGGCTGATGCTCGACCTGATCGCCCTGGCGTTCTGGACCGACACCACCCGGAACGTCACCTTCATGTTCGCCAACGACGTGTCGCCCCGGAGCTTCTCGTTCCTGGACGGCGTGACCGAGAACCACCACAACTCGTCCCACCACGCCGACGAGCCGGCCAAGGTCGAGTCGTACAAGCGGATCACCCGCTGGCACGTCGGCCAGTACGCCTACCTCCTCGACCGCCTCCGGGCGATCAAGGAGGGCGAGCGGACGCTGCTGGACAACTCGCTGGTCATGTGCGGGTCGAGCCTGTCGGACGGGAACCGGCACGACCCGAACAACCTGCCGATCCTATTGGGCGGGCGGGGCGGCGGGCGGGTCCGGCCCGGCCGGCACCTGGCCTGCCCGAGGAACACCCCGCTGTGCAACCTGTACGTCTCGATGCTCGACTGCATGGGGGTATCGGTGCCCCGGTTCGGGGACAGCACCGAGCCGCTAAGGGGGCTGTTGGGGTGAAGTCCGCGGCCGGACCGGGACATCGGCCGCGAGGGCGGGCCCGGGAGCCGTACCCCGCGCCGGCGGCGGGAGGGCAAGGTCGTTGGCCCGGCGCCGGACGGCGTCCCGCCACCGGGGGCTACGGCCGGTCGAGCCACCGTCCCAACCGGCGGGGCTGGCAGGGGGCGGCCCGCAGAGCTTGCCCGCCTCGGTGCTGTTGCGTCCACGTTGCCTAAGCTGGGGGCAACGTACTAAAAATTTAGCATAATAACTGACGAAAGAATACTTCACGGCGCGGGGCACCTCGGCGGTCGCCCGCTCAGGACCTCGACCACGTCCCGGACCACCCAGCCCATGTTCTCGACCGCCGTGTGGGTGCGGGCGGCCATGTGGGGGGTGAGCAGGACGTTGTCCAGGCCGAGCAGGGGGTAGTCGGCCGGGGGCGGCTCCGGGTCGAACACGTCGATCGCGGCCCCGGCGATCCGCCTCCCGCGGAGGGCGGCCGCGAGGGCGGCGGCGTCCAGCACCTCGCCGCGGCTGGCGTTGATCAGGATCGCCGTCGGCTTCATCAGCGCCAAGAGCGGCGCCCCGACCAGGTGCTCGTTGCCCGGCCGCATGTCCACGTGCAGGGTGACGATGTCGGCCACCCGGAAGAGCGTCGGCTTGTCGACCGCCGTGGCCGGGAACGTCAGGTGCGACCGGACATCGAGCAGGTCGTGGTAGATCACCCGCGCCCCGAACCCGTTCGCGGCCAGGTGCCCGACCCGACGGCCGACCCGGCCCATCCCCAGGACGCCGAAGGTCAGCTCATCCAACTGTGCGCCGCGGAGGGTGTCGCGGACCCGCTTGAACTCCGCCGGGTCGTACGCCCGGTCCCGGAAGGCCGCCCACGGCCGGAGCAGTTGCAGGGCGTAGCCGATGACGAAGTCGCCGACGGCCCGGGTGTTCGCGTCCGGGGTGTAGACGACCTCGACCCCGCAGGCCCGGCAGGCCGTCACGTCGATGTTCTCGAGGCCCACCCCGCCCCGGCCGACGACCCGGAGCCGCGGACAGCGGGCCAGCAGTGCGGAATTCACCTTGGTGTAGGTGCGAACCACCATCCCGGCCGCGTCCGGCAGGGCGGCGTCGAACCCGGGGGACCCCGGGGCCGCCTCGACGACCCGGGCCCGCTCCCGCAGCCACGCCAGCGGCGTCGGGCCGGAGCCTTCGGTGACCAGGACGAGCGGCGGCTCGGACATGCCGCCCGTTATAGGGAAACGGGGGCGGCCCCGATGGCGGTTGCGGGGCCGGTTCCGGGAAGGTCGGGCGGAGCAGGGCTGGGCCGACCCGGGCGCCGTCCGGGCCGCCGGCGGGTATGCTGACCTCCGCGCCGAGCTACCCCCTTCGGCGGGGGTCCTTCAACCCGAACACCGAGGCGGCCATGCGTTCGCTCACACCGGTCCTGGCGGTCGCCGCCGCCACCCTGACGGCGGCGACGGCCGCCGACCCGCCTGGGGTAGTCGGCCGGTGGGACCTGACCGTCTCCGGCCCCGACGGGACGTACCCGTCCTGGCTGGAGGTCCGGCGGTCCGGGACCAACACCCTGGTCGGGTCGTTCGTCGGCCGGTTCGGCAGCGCCCGCCCGGTCTCCCGGGTGGAGGTCGACGGGGACCGGGTCCGGTTCGCCGTCCCGCCCCAGTGGGAGAAGCGGGCCGACGACCTGGCCTTCGAGGGGAAGCTCGACGGGGGCCTCCTCCGCGGGGAGACGACGGACGACCGGGGCCGGCGGGTGACCTGGGAGGGCCGCCGGGCACCGGACCTCAAGCGGGCCGGCCCGCCCCGCTGGGGTGCCCCGGTCGGGCTGTTCAACGGCAAGGACCTGACCGGCTGGAAGCCGCGGCCCCCGGCGGCCGGGCACGGGTGGGCGGTCGAGAACGGGGTGCTGGTGAACAAGGCCCCGGGGACCGACTTGGTGACGGGGCAAACGTTCACCGACTTCAAGCTCCGGGCCGAGTTCCGCTACCCCAAGGGGAGTAACAGCGGGGTCTACCTGCGGGGCCGGTACGAGGTCCAGGTCGAGGACGACGCCGGCCGGGACCCGGACAGCCACGGGTCCGGCGGGGTGTACGGGTTTCTCACCCCGAGCGTGAACGCTGCCAAGCCGGCCGGGGAGTGGCAGACGCTGGAGGTCACCCTGGTCGGGCGGGTGCTGACGGTCGTGCTCAACGGCGAGCGGGTGATCGACCGGCAGGCCATCCCGGGGATCACCGGCGGTGCCCTGGACGGCGACGAGGGGAGGCCGGGGCCGGTCATGCTCCAGGGGGACCACGGCCGGGTCGAGTTCCGGGCCCTCACCCTCACCCCGGCCGCCGACGGCGGCTGAGCCGGGGACGCCCACCCCGACCGGGCGGCGGGTTCGCGCCCGACGCGGGGCGGCCGGATGTCACACCGGGTGACGTTAATGGCTTTCGTAGGGCACGCACCGCGTGCCGCCTCCCGCCGGCGAAGAGGCACGCGGTGCGTGCCCTACGAAATCCGGCCGCAAGGCATCAACGCAACTCGGTATCACCCCCCCGTTTGGCCTCCAACTCCTGCCACCGGGCGTACAGCCGCTCGACCTGGCGCTGGGCGTCCTCCAGCCCCTGGCAGGCCGCCGCCAGCGCCGCGTGCCCGCCGGCGGACGCCGCCTCGACGGCCGCCTGCTTCTCCTCCACCGCCGCCTCGGCCGCCAGGATCGCCGCCTCCATCCCGTCAAACTCTAACTGTTCCCGGTAGCTCAGCTTCTTCGGTTTCACCTTCGGGGCCGGCGCGGGCTTCGACCGTTCGGGTTCGGATTTTGCGACCCGTGCCTCGGACTCCCCGTCAAGGTCTGAAAGCCACTGGGCCACGTTCGCGTAGGCCTTCGCGCCGCCGCGGCCGTCGAGCCCGACCACCGCGGTACACAGCCGGTCGAGCAGGTCGCGGTCGTGGCTGACGACGACGACCGCCCCGGGGAAGGTTTCCAGGCTGTCCTCCAACACCTCCAGGGCCGGGATGTCGAGGTCGTTGGTCGGCTCGTCGAGCAGCAGCACGTCGGCCGGGCGGAGCATGAGCTGGGCCACCCACACCCGGGCCTGCTCGCCCCCGGACAGGGCCGACAGTTGGACGTCGAGCTGGGCCGGGTGGAAGAGGAACTGCTTCGCCCACCCGCCGACGTGCAACTGCCGGCCGCGGAACGTTACCACGTCGGCGTTCGGGCTGAGTGCCCGGCGGAGGGTGAGCGACCGGTCGAGGGCGGCCCGGCCCTGCTCGAACACCTCGACCCGCAGCCCGTCGGCCCGGGCGACCGTCCCGGCGTCCGGCTCGACCTCGCCGGCCAGGACCCTCAGGAGGGTACTCTTCCCGCTGCCGTTCGGCCCGAGCAGGCCGACCACGTCGCCGGGCGAGAGGACCAGGTCGAGCCCGGCGAACAGCGGCCGCCCGCCGAGGGCCTTCGCCACCCCGGCCGCGGCCAACAGCTTCCGTGTCCTCCGGCCGGTGCCGACGAAGTCGATCCCGGCCGCCCCGGGGTCGGCGGTCCGCTGGTCCAGCTCGGCCAGCTCCGCCCGGCGGGCGGCCGCCTCCCCGATCCGCGACCGGCTCTTGCTCCGCTGGGCCGACTCCTTCCGGCCGAGCCAGTCGGTCTCCCGGCGGACCTGGTTGGCGACCGCCGCCCGCTCCCGCTCCTGGGCCTCAAGGAAGGCGTCCCGCCGGTCGGCGAAGGCGTCGTACCCCCCGCCCGACCGGAAGACGCCGCCCGGGTACGCCCGGCTGACCTCGACGATGTCGTCGGCGACGGCCCGGAGGAACGCCCGGTCGTGGGTGGCCACCAGGTAGCCGAACGGGGCGTCCCGCAGGAGCCGTTCGAGCCACACGACGCCGGGCAGGTCGAGGTGGTTGGTCGGCTCGTCGAGGAGCAGGATGTCCGGCTCGCGGGCCAGCTCGCGGGCCAGGGCCAGCCGCTTCCGCCAGCCGCCGGACAGGGCGTCGGCCGGGCGGTCCGGGTCGTCGAACCCGGCCCGGGTGAGGGCGATCGCCGCCCGGGTCTCCCGCTCGAAGTCTTCGAGCGGCAGCCCGGCCAGCCCGGCGACGACGGCCTCCCGGCAGGACCGGCCGGGGGCGAACGTGTCGTCCTGGGCGAGGTAGCTGACCCGGACCCCGCGGCGGGCCGTGACCTCGCCCGCGTCGGCCGGCTCCCGCCCGGCGAGGACCCGCAGGAGGGTCGACTTGCCGGCCCCGTTCGGCCCGATCAGCCCGACCCTTTCCCCGGCCCGGAGGTCGAGCGACAGGCCGTCGAACAGCCGGGCGTGGGCAAAGCGCTTCGACAGGCCTCGGGCGGACAGCAGCACGGACATGCGGGACCCGGGGGACGCGGCGGGCGGGGCCGGGTCATTCTACCGCCGGGGCCACCCGCCCGTGTTCGCCCCAAAGCCGGCCGGGGGCTGTCAGCCCGCACACGGCCACGATCCGGGTAGACATCGAACCGGGCGGCGAGTCAAGGCCGCGATCATCCCGGCCAGGCTCGCCGGGCTCAAGAACCCTGACCGGGGAGGTCTGCCGAACCGTCACCTTGTGCAGCTCTACGAAGGCCGACCTGGGCAGGTATGGGGCGCCTTGCCTGCCCCCTCACCCCCGCCCGCCGATCACGTGCGGTGTGACGAACGGGGCCATCTGGTCCTGTGAGAGGGGGGCCGCGAACCGGGCCCCGACGAAGTAGTCGCCGGTCGTCAACCGGCGGACGTGGGCCACCTTCAGGGTCACAGGCTGGGTCGCCCCTTGGGTCTCCAGTTCCCCCGCCAGCTCCTCCCCCGGCTCCGGCGGGGAGCCGACCAGGATGCCGATCCCCCCGACGGAGATGTCCCACACCAGCCCCTGCCCGGCGACCGGCGGGGTGCGGCGGACGCGGCAGACGGTGCCGAAGGTCGGCTGGTACCGAGGGTGGGCCCGGCGGTCGGCGGCGCGGGGCTCGTCGAGCAGGCGGTTCATGGGTGTGGGTTCCGGGGTCGGGCGAACCCACCGGCAGGATAAACAGGTGGTGTGGAGAGTGGCAGTGAAAACGCTGAGAATATAGGGGTTTTGGCGAGACAGGAGGATTCGGGCGTGGGTGGTAAGCCCCGCCGCCCGGGGGAAGCGGGGCTGGAGCTACTTGGCGTAGCGGGTGGCACAGGTCACGCCCCGGGCCTTCCCCTCGGGCGTTTCGTGCGGGGCACGTCACGTCCACGAGGTCCAGTGGCACCCGCCCCCGGTGGAGTGGGTAGTCGCAAAATAGGAGGTCGATCAATTCCTCGCGCGGCGGCTCGAAACTCCGCCTCCGGCTCCGGTCGCGGCGGCTTCGCTTGCCTCCTGTCCCCATCGCGTCCGAGGGGCTGTCCGGGCCGGGCGACCGGCCGGTAAGTCGAGCAGGGGCCCGCAACCGAGCTCCAACGGCCCCCGGCGAGGCTGACATGAATCGTTCGATGGCGTGCCTGGCGTCCGTGTTCGCTCTCGGCGGGATGCTCGGCTGGAACCCGGCCGCGGCGGACCCGCCGAAGCCGGCCGATCTCGGGGCCGCCTCCCTGCCGAACCTGCGGGACGCGGGCGGGTACAAGACCCGCGACGGGCTCTTCGTCCGCACCGGGCTGCTGTACCGGTCCGGCCAGCTCGTCAAGGTCCGGCCCGCCGACCGCGACAAGCTCAACGCGCTCGGGCTCAAGGCCGTCTACGACTTGCGGACGGCGGCCGAGCGGAAGGGTGCCCCGGACGAGCCGCCGGAGGGGGCGAAGGAGGTGTGGCTGGACGTGCTGGCCGACTCCGAGGAGGACATGGCCGGGCGGGTCAACAAGCTCCTGAAGGACCCCAAGCGGGCGACCGCCGAGCTCGGCGGCGGCCGGCTGGAGGCCATGTTCGCCACCCTCTACCGCGAGCTGGTCGCCCTCCCGAGCGCCCGGAAGGGGCTCGGCCGGGTGTTCGCCGACCTGGCCGAGGGGGACGGCCTCCCGGCGGTCGTCCACTGCTCCTCGGGGCGGGACCGGACCGGGTGGGCCGCCGCCGCCCTGCTCACCCTCCTCGGGGTGCCCGAGGAGGTGGTGATGGAGGACTTCCTGCGGAGCAACGACCTGCTGCTGCCGGCCTACAAGAAGCCGATCGAGGCGTTCGCCAAGGCCGGGGGCGACCCGGCGGTGCTGACGGCCGTTGTGTCGGTCAAGGCCGAGTACCTGAGGGCGGCCCTCGCCGAGGTGAGGGCCAAGTACGGGTCGATCGAGGGGTACTTCGCCGAGGGGTTGGGGATCGACGCGGCCGGCCAGAAGGCCCTCAAGGACCGGTTCCTCACGCGGGGATGACACCGGCGGTCACCCGCCCGGCTGCTCCGACCGCACGCGGTCGGTGCCCGCCTCACGGGCTGACGTACCAGGTGCCGTCATCCGGCCGGAACATCGCCCGGCTAGCAGGATCAGCCCGCCGCACTCCCCAGCATGGCCGCCGCGCGCAGCGGCCCGTTGCCCCCGGACAGGGCCGGGACCTGCCCGTCCGACGCCCCGTACACGTACCCGAGCATCAGCACGGGGACGGTTGCCGCCGCGGCGGCCAGGAACAGGCAGAGTGTGGCCGCGACCCCCTTCAGGGCTCGCATACCGGTCCCCCGGGATGGCGGGCGTACCCAATGTACCGAAGCCACCGGGGTGCCAGATGTGACAAAGTGGTGAGAGCCTCCGCCGCGACCGCAAGACTGACCCCACATCGGAGAGGGGTGAGGGCCGGGTGAGAGCATGACGCACGCCCGGGAACCCGAGCTAGGGTTGCGCATACCCCCTAGACTTCGGAATCCGCCATGGACGCCCTCTCCGTCCTGGTCGTCGAAGACCACCCCGACGGCGGCGAGACCCTGGCCACCCTTCTCGGCCTGGTCGGTCACCGGGTCCGGCTCGCCCGCACCTGCCGGGAGGCGATGGAGCTGGCCCTCGCACGGCCCCCGGACGCGGTGCTGCTGGACCTCGGGCTGCCAGACGGGGACGGGCACGACCTGGCCGTCGAGCTAATCCGGCTCCTGCCCGCGAAGCCACTGCTGGTCGCCGTCACCGAGTTTCACGGGCGGGAGGAGGTTTCCCGCCGGGCGGGGATCGACCACCACCTGCTCAAGCCCGCGGACCCGAAGGTCCTGCTCCGCTTGCTCGCCGACCACCCGGCCCGTGGTGCCGCGATCCCCCGCCGTCCGAAGCGGAGTCGCCAATCGCACCGCCGCCAGGTCGCGTAGCCCGGGTGCCGAGCGGGTGAGAGGTCACGCCTCGGCGAACTGTGGCTCCGCCTCCGTCAACCACGGATCGGGCCGGCACGCGATCACCGCGAGTTGCCGACCTCGACCGACTCCCGCCGGGTCAACTCGATCAAGTGCGACTGCCACCGCCCCGGCTGGTCGTCCCGGTCAAGCCGGACGAGTTGCGGCAGATGTGCGAGTGGCACGCCCGGCCGGACGGGTGGGAGGCGATGGCCTAGCTCCCCCCTCGGTCCGGGGGCCGGCGTCCGGCTCATGGTCGGGCTAACTCCGGGTGAGGTTTTGTTTGACTCGCTTCGTCGAACGTTGGCGATTTCAGGGTCATCGACTCCAAACTTTACCACCCCCGGGACACCGGTCCTCCGCCCGGCCGGGGAAGTTACCGCCCGGCCCGCCAGTCCGCCTTCCCCTTGTACCCCATCGTCTCCTCGACCAGGTGGAACAGGTCCGGGTCGTACCGGCCCAGGGCCTCCCGGGTGGCGACCGGGCGGTCGGCCCGGTCCGGGGCCGGGCCGGCCCCGCCGACATCGAAGTACGCCTCCGCCCCGGCCGCCCAGTACTCCGCCCGGTCCCGGGCCGCGGCCGCCCCCTTCCACAGCCCCCGGCCGACGGCCGCCTCGTGCAGCCCCTTCAGCCGGTTGCCGAACTCGATGTCCAGCCGCCTCACCCGCAGCTCGTACTGCTGCTTGTCCCGCCGCTTGTCGAGCTCCGGGTCCACGGGCCGCGTCGCGGTGACGGCGTACAGCCCGCGGGCGAACGCCGCGACCACCGCGTCCCGACCCGGGAGCGGGTCGCCAGCCCGGCCGAGCACGTTCTCCTCGGGCACCACCATCAGCTTGCGGTCGGGGGCGTAGTCCAGGTAGCGGGCGTTGTCGAACCCGCCCTTCCCCGCGGCATCCCGGAACTCGGGCAGGTCGCTCAGCTTCTCCCCCCGCCCGAGCACCACCAGCCGGGCCCCGTCGGCGATCATCGCCTTCAGCACGTCGTGCCGGTAGGCGAACATCTTCCGGACGGTGTCGTTCGCCTTCAGTAGGGCTTCGTCACTCACCTTGTCCGACCCGAGGACCGGGAACTCGCGGGCGAGGGTGAGCTTGGTGTAGTACGGGTCGAACTTGAACCGCGCCGGCGGGGGGATGACGCTCGGCTGGCGGCGGACGGGGGCGTACCGCCAGTCGTTCGCTGGACTCAGGTTGAACGTCGTCCGCACCAGCTCGTAGCCCTCGGGGTCGTACACCTTGAGCTGCTCCCGGGTGCCGACCGGGCCGTGGTTCCAGTTGTTCACCCGGTTGCAGTCGAAGTAGCTCTGGGCGACTTCGGCCCAGTACTCGGCCGGGTTGCTGGCGGCGTAGGTGTCCCGCCACAGCCCCTTGTCCAGCGCCGCCCGGTAGGTCTGGGCCAGCCGCCCCCGCCAAGTCGGGTCGAGTCGGGACAGGGCGGCGTCAACAGTGTGGCAGAACTCGTGGACGGCGATGCTCTCGTCGTCGTACCGGTCGGTCGGCAGGTTCAGCAGGTTCTCTTCGCCGAAGCTGGTCACCCCCAGCCCGCCGGTCCCCCGCACCCGCTCGTTCAGGTACGCCGGGTCGCGGCTGTTGCGGTACTCCGGCATGTCGGTGTACACCTGGTCCTTGCCGATGACGATGAGCCGGGTGCCGGCCTTGGCCATCGTTTCGAGGATGTCCGGCCGGCCGGCGAGCATGTGGGTGACGATGTCGTGGGTGCGGACCAGGGCGGCGTCGTCCACCACCCCGGCCGCGGCCACCGACAGCCCGCCGCCGATGTCCAGGTGCTTGGCGTAGAACGACCGGGCGGCGGCCCGGTCCCGCTCGGGGTACTTCTCAAAGAACCCCTCCGGCGGGGCGGTCACCTTCGGCCGGTCGGCCGGCGGCGGGGCGGGGGCGGCCTGCCCGGCCTGGCCGGCCGGGGCGTTCCGGTCCGGCGGCTCGGCCCCGAGCAGGTGGCGGACGAAGAAGTCGTGCAGCCGCCGCTGGCCGTAGGCCCCGCCCATCCCGTGCCCGGCCCCGGGGACCAGCACGAAGTCGAAGTCCTTGTTTGCCCTGATGAGGGCGTCGCAGAGGCGGTACGTCGACTCCGGCGGGACGTTGGTGTCCAGCTCGCCGACGATCAACAGCAGCTTGCCCCGCAGCCGGTGGGCGTTGTCGATGTTGGAGCTGGCCGCGTACTGCGGGCCGACCGGGTAGCCCATCCACTGCTCGTTCCAGCTCGCCTTGTCCATCCGGTTGTCGTGGCACCCGCACCCGGCGACGGCGGCCTTGTAAAAGTCGCCGTGGAACAGCACCCCGGCGGCCGCGTTCTGCCCGCCGGCCGACCCGCCGGTGATGCCGACCCGGGTGAGGTCGTACCACGGGTACTTGGCGGCCGCCGCCTGGTGCCACAGGATGCGGTCCGGGAACCCGGCGTCCTTCAGGTTCTTCCAGCACACGTCGTGGAACGCCTTCGACCGGTTGGCGGTGCCCATGCCGTCCATCTGCACCACCACGAACCCGAGGTCGGTCAGGTCCGCGAACCGGCGGACCGGGGCGAACGCCTTCGGCACGAACGACCCCTGCGGCCCGGCGTAGATTTGCTCGATCACCGGATACTTTTTGGACGGGTCGAACCCCTTCGGCCGGCAGATGATCCCCCAGATGTCCGTCTTCCCGTCCCGGCCCTTGGCCACGAACACCTCCGGCGGCTCCCACCCGCCGGCCTTCAGCTCGGCGATGTCGGCCTCCTCCAGCTTGACGACGAGCCCGCCGTCGGCGGCCCGCCGCAGCTCGTGGACCGGGGCCGCGTCCACCCGGCTGTGGGTGTCGATCAGGTACTTGCGGGTCGGGGAGAACTGGGCGGTGTGGTTGCCGTTCCCGGCGGTCAGGGCGACCAGCCCGGTGCCGTCGAGGTTCACCCGGTAGTGGTGGACGAAGTACGGGTCCTGGTCCGGGTTCT
>JAIEQN010001186.1 GCA_019747685.1 Gemmataceae bacterium | reverse complement strand
ACCGGCAAGAGCCGCAAGACGTTCACCCTCGGCGGCGTCAGCCAGAAGATGCTGGTGACGTTCACCCGCCAGTTCTCGACCCTCCAGGACGCCGGGCTGCCGGTCCTCCGGTCGCTCCGCATCCTGGAGCGGCAGATGAAGCCGTCGGTCCTCAAGAACGCCCTGATCGACGTGGTCGAGGACGTGGAGAGCGGGTCGGCCCTGTCCGAGGCCCTCGGCCGCCACCCGAAGGCGTTCAACCGGCTCTACGTGAACATGGTCAAGGCCGGCGAGGCCGGCGGGGCCCTGGAGGTCATCCTCCAGCGGCTGGCCGACTTCCTGGAGAAGGGCCAGAGCCTCAAGCGGAAGGTGATCGGGGCGATGGTCTACCCGGCCGTCGTCATCTTCGTCGCCATCGCCATCCTGACGTTCATCATGGTGGCCATCATCCCGAAGTTCAAGAAGATCTTCGACGAGTTCGGGATGACCCTGCCGTGGGCCACCCAGAAGCTCATCGCCGTCAGCAACTGGATGGCCGAGTACTGGTGGACCATCCCGATGTTCCCGATGGGCCTCTGGCTGCTGGTCAAGTTCATCCGCCTGTTCCGGGCCGGGAACTACGCCCTCGACCGGGCCACCCTCTGGATACCCGTCGTCGGGGCCCTGGTCGAAAAGACCATCGTGGCCCGGACGATGCGGACCCTGGGGACGCTGATCTCGTCCGGCGTACCGATCCTGGAGGCCATCAACATCGTCAAGGAGACGGCCAACAACGCCGTCTTCGAGCGGATGTTCCAGCGGGTCCTGGAGTCGATCCGGGAGGGCGACACGATCGCCGACCCGCTCCGGGAGAGCCGCCTCGTCGACGACATGGTGACGAACATGGTCGAGGTCGGCGAGGAGACCGGCGACCTGGACACGATGCTCTCGAAGATCGCCGACTTCTACGACGAGTGGGTCGACACCCTGGTGAAGTCGCTGATCTCGCTGCTGGAGCCGATCATGATCGTGTTCCTCGGGTTCACCATCGGGGCGATCGTGATCTCGCTGTTCCTGCCGCTGATCAAGCTGCTGGAAGGTCTATCCAAGTAACCCGACCCGGCCTCGGCGGGCGGGGGCACCGACCCCCGGTTTTCGCCCTCTCCCCTTAAGGGGAGAGGGCCGCCCCGCGACAGCGGGGCGGGGTGAGGGGAGCGACGCCCCCGCCCGCCGGGCCTCAACACGAGGGGGACGCATCGATGACGACGCGGCACGCGGCCCGCCGGGCGGGCTTCACGATGGTCGAGCTGCTGGTGGTGATCCTCATCATCGGGGTGCTGGCCAGCCTGCTGCTGGCCGGGTTCGGGGCGGCCCGGACCTCGGCCCGCAAGGCCCAGGCGGCGACCGAGATCGCCCAGGTCGCCGACGCGGTGGCGGCGTTCAAGGCCAAGATGAACGTCGGCCACATCCCGGCTTTCCGGCCCGGGACGACCGACGGGTCGCTCTTCCGGCTGAAGAAGATGTACGTCGGCGACGAGCCCGAGTTCGCCTACCTGCGGCAGGTGTTCCCGCAGATCGACACCGCGGACAACGGCTGGACCGGCGGCGACCAGACGCTGGCCCCGAACCAGGTCCTCCTGTTCTTCCTGACCGGGATCGACCTCCAGGGGTTCTCGACCAACCGGGCCAAGCCGTTCACCCCGTCCACCGGGAGCGACAACCGCGTCCCGCCGTTCCTGACCCTCAAAACGTCGAACATCCGGAACGGGTTCTTCGTCGACCCGTGGGACACCCCCTACGCCTACTTCGCGTTCGACCCGGCCCTGAACAACTACCCGGTCAACACCGGCACCCCGCTGGCGGTGGCCTGGCCGACGACGACGACCACCCACCCGGTCGACGGCACGATGATCGCCCCGAACGGGGTGCGGGCGTTCCGGTCGGGGGGCAAGTTCCTCAACGCCCGTGGCTTCCAGATCGTCTCGGCCGGGCCGGACACCACGTTCGGCGGCGGCGGGGACTGGGCCCCCGGGACCGGCGACTACGTGTCCAACGGGATCGGCGGCGACGACCTGTCGAACTTCAACACCGGGCCGCTGAACCAGGAGAACAAGTGACCGGAGGGCGTGCGATGCGGCGGACGACGCGGCCGGCCCCCCGGGCCGGGTTCACCCTGATCGAGCTGCTGGTGGTCATCAGCATCATGGCCCTCCTGGCCGCCCTGGTGGCGGCCGGGATCGGGGCGGTGCGGTCCAGCCAGTTGTCCAAGGCCACCGACCAGACCCTGACCAAGCTCCAGAAAGGGCTGGACGCCCAGTGGCGGGCGGTGGCCGACAAGGCCCGCAAGGACGGCGTGCCCGGCGAGCTGACGGCCATCTGCGGCGGGGACCAGGACCGGGCCCGGGCCCTGTACATCTACCTGAAGCTCCGGCAGGCGTTCCCCCAGACGTTCGCCGAGGCCCAGTCGGACGTGACCGTGAGCACCACCGACGGGACGTACACCCTGCCCAAGCTGAGGACGTTCGCGGCCGCCGCCCTGCCGACGACCTTGTCGGACGCGGAACAGTCGGCGGCCCTCTTGTACATGATCCTGGGCAACACCGCGACCAGCGGGGTGGCGTTCCAGGCCGACGACGTGACCCAGGGGGCGCAGGGGCAGCTCGGCACCTTCACCGTGTTCAAGGACGCCTGGGGCGTCCCGATCGCCTTCGCCCGGTTCGCCAGCAACGCCGAGTTGCAGACGGCGACCTACGCCAACACCAAGACGGCCAACAAGGACCCGATCGACCAGCTCGGCAAGCTGATGGGCTGGTCGAACCCGACCAGCAAGGCGGCGGCCCAGACGGCCGTCGGGGCCGCCTTCGACGGCACCAACAAGCGGGTCACGGTGGTCTCGGCCGGGGCCGACAAGGACTTCGCCGACGACTCCGACAACGGCTTCGGCTACCGCCTCGTCCAGCAAGGCAATAGGGGGGACTGACCATGACGCGGCCGGCCGCGACCCGTCGCCCCGGGTTCACCCTGGTCGAACTGCTGGTGGCGATGGCCGTCATCGTCGTCCTGGCGTCGATCGCCCTGCTCGTCGTCCCGGATGTCCTCAGCCAGGACCGGACGACGGACGCGGCGGGGACCGTCCGCCAGTCGCTGATGATCGCCAAGGCCCGGGCCCTGCGGGACGGGCTGCCCCGGGGGGTCCGGTTCCTGGTCGGGTCCGACGGGTCGAACGTGGTCAAGCTGAACGCCGGCACCGTCGGCCAGTTGTGGGTGACCGAGCTGCAGTTCATCGAGCAGCCGCCGCCGCTCGTCCCGGCCCAGGGCGAGTCGATCGAGTTCGTGTTCGCCACCGACCCGGGCGGGAACCTGGCCACCGACCCCCCGGGCGGCGGGCCGGGGGCGACCCTCAAGCCGCCGAGCGTATACCTCCACCTGCCGGAGGGCGTGGCCTCGACGGCCGTGCTGGAATTCATCAACGGTGAACTGGCCGCCTCGCCCCCGCGGCAGCCGGTACTCCAGGCCCTTTACGGGGACGAGCGGCTGACGCTGACCGTCGCCGGCATTACCGGCCCGCTGCCGGGGAGCGACCTGCGGCCCGGGGCGTACGCCCTGACCCTCGGTGCCGGGGTCGACTTCGCCCAACTGGCCCGGGCGATGGGGGACGGGACGAGCCTGCGGCTGACCACCTTCTGGGTGACCCGGCCGTCCCTGCCGCTGCTCGGCGAGCCGACCGTCCCGCTCCCCCGGAACGTCTGCGTCGACCTGAACGAGAGTTCCCCCGCCGGGAACGCCGGCCAGGACTACGACATCCTGTTCGCCCCGAACGGGGAGGTCCTGTACCGGGGCGAGGGGCAGATGTACCTGTGGGTCCGGGACTACACCAAGATGGCCGACCCGACGGTGATCACCGCCGCCGGGCCGCCGGCCCGGTACGACCTGACCCCGTTCCAGGTCGGCGGGGAGCAGCAGGTGGTCGCCCTGAAGACCAAGTCCGGGGCCCTGGGGGTCTTCCCGATCCAGTGGCCCCAGGCCGACGGCACGTACCCGCTGATCTCGCCCGGGGTGTACGACGACCCGTTCGGGTTCGCCCGGAGGGCGGCCAGCAGCCCCTGAGCCGCCGGGACGGAACCCCGCTACCGCCCGAGACCCCCCAAGCACCCAGCGCCCGCCGCGCCCCCCGCGGCCGGGCCCGAGGAGGCCGCCGGCATGACGACCAACCGCCGACCCGGGCTGTCCCTGACCGAGGTGCTGGTCGCCCTGTTCATCATGGGCATCGGGACGATCGCCATCCTGACCCTGTTCCCGCTCGGCGCGCTGGACATGGCGGCCGCCCTGAAGGACGACCGGACCAGCCAGGCGGCCACCCAGGCCGACAGCTACCTGCGGTTCTACTGGCAGGCCTACGGCCCGGCGTCGCCGGCCCGGGACCCGTTCGCCGACGCCTTCAGCAACCCGAACGCCAACGTCCCCCCGGCCGCCCAGGTCGCGCCGGCCGCCGTGCCCCCGCCGACCCCGGACGAGCCGAGCTACCCGGTGTTCGTCGACCCGATGCGGTTCTACGCCCGGGACGACATCCAGAAGTACTGGGCCGGGTACGACCCGGGTTCGACCGGGCCGTACCAGCGGCTGCCCCGGCGGAACCTGAACCTGGTCGCCACCACGATGCCCGTCGCCAACCAGGGCCCGCTCGCCCTGCGGACGTGCAGCCTGCTCGACGGGATGACGTTCGACGCGGCCCGGGGCGGGGCCGCCGGGGACGGGGTCACGGTCGAGCGGGAGTACCGGTACAACTGGCTGTGGGTCCTCCAGCAGCCGCGGGTGGCCGAGGCCGCCTCCGCCTCGATGACGGTGGTGGTGTTCGACAAGCGGACCTACCAGTTCGTCCCGGACAAGTCCGAGTACGCCCACGCCGGAATCAGCTTCACCCCCGGCTCGACCGTCATCCCGGGCGTCCCGCAGGTCAACGGGGTGGTGCTCGGCCGGGGCACCTGGGTGATGGACGGGACGGTGGACAACACCACCGTCCCGCCGGTCCGCCACGCCTACTTCTACCGGGTGCTCAGCGCGACCGAGACCACCCCGGGGCTCTTCGACCTGGAACTGGACCGACCGGTCCGCCGGCTGACCGGGCCGAACACGGCTTACCCCGGCACCCTGGTGATCCTGGCCGGGGTGTCCGAGGTGTTCGAGCGGCCGCCCCTGACCCCTTAGGGCAGTGGACAGAGGGCAGGAGACAGAGGACATGAAATCAACGTGCTCTGCCCTCTGTCTCCTGAACCCTGAACCCTGAACCCTGACCCCTAACCCCCAACCGCCCGGCCGACGGAGGAGACCCATGACCCGGACCACGACCCGCCCCCGGCCGGGGTTCACCCTGGTCGAGCTGATGGTGTCGGCGGCGATCTGCGTGCTGATCATGGCCATCCTGGCCAACTGCTTCCAGGTCAGCATCGACACGATGCGGCACCTGAAGTCGACCGGGGACATGGCCGAGCAGCTGCGGGCGGCCTCGACCGTCCTGCGGCGGGACCTGGGGGCCGAGCACTTCCTGCCGGAGTCCCGCACGGGCGTGTCCCGGGACGGGGTCCGGGTGAGCGACCGGCGGATGGACCTGTCCGACGCCGTGGGCGGGTGGACGCCGCCGACCGGCGGGTTCTTCCGGGCCGTCAGCCGGGCCGTCACCGACGAGGGGAGCGACGCCTACCTCGGGTCGACCCGGGCCGACGGCGGGGCCGGCCACCTGATCCACATGACCAGCATCCTGTCCGGGAAGTCGGACCACGAGCTGTACTACGCCACCGCCCCGCTCGGGGCGTCCCCGGTCCTGTCCAGCCCGGCCGCCGAGGTCGCCTACTTCCTCGACCCGACCCCCCGCGGGACGACCGTTCCCGGCGGGTCGGTCCAGCTCTACCAGCTCATCCGGCGGCAGCGGCTGGTCCCCCGGACGGACGCGGACGCGGCCAAGTTCGAGGCCGCCCGGGCGGCCGCCGAGAACTCCGTGGTCAGCATGTGGAACAACTCGGGCACCTGGACGCTGAACCGGCTGGAGAACCTGGTCAAGCCGGACCGCCGGCTGGGCGGGGCGGTGGGCGGGACCGGGACCGGGCCGCGGGCCAGCACCGACGCCGGCGACATCTCCCCGATCGTCGTCCCCGGCCGGCTCGGGGACGACGTGCTCCTGTCCAGCGTCCTGTCGTTCGAGGTCAAGCTGAGCTGGACCTCGGAGGTCGCCGGCGAGCCGCTGCCGCGGGCTTTCTTCCCGCCGTCGGTCACCGATACCCCGTTCGACACCATCGAGCAGGCGTACACGGCCGGGGGGAAGGCCGGTGTGGTGGAGGTCGACACCGGGATCGTCGGGACCGACGGCAAGCCGGTCACCAAGATTTGCGTCCGGGCGATCCAAATCCGGCTGCGGGTGTGGGACCCGAAGCTCCAGAACGCCCGCCAGGTGACCATCGTCCAGGACCTGTGACCCCGGGCCGACGCCCGGCGAGCGGGGGGCTCACGCCCCCCGCTCCGCACGACCGAACAGGGGCCTGACGGCCCCCGCTCGCCCGGAGACGATTCCCGCCGGGAAGCGCCCGCGCCCCGGCCGCCGACGCGACCACACGAGCAGCCCGGCCCCGACCGGCCGGCGACACCGACACACGCCCGGGAGACCGAAACCATGCTCCGGCCGCTCACCCCGCCGACACCCGGCCGGCCCCGCCGCGGGGCCATCCTGATCGTCGTGCTCGCCCTGCTCGCCCTGTTCGCCGTCGTCGCCATCTCGTTCGTCTTCTACGCCGACAACGAGGCGACCATCGCCCGGATCCACCGGGAGGCCGAGGGCGGCGGGGGCAGCGGGACGCCCCCGCTCCCGGCCGCCGAGTACGACAAGGTGATCAACTCGGCCCTCGGGGCGTTCCTCTTCGGGGTCGACGACACCAAGCCGGAGGCGCTGCTCAACGCCCTCCGCGGGCACGACCTCCTGGCCACCCTGTTCGGCGGCATCCCGGCCGCCACCACCGGGGTCGCCCCGTACAACGTGGTCGGGAACGTCACCCCGTCCGTCGCGTTCAGCGGGCCGGGCACCATCCACCACAGCACCAGCGTCGGCATCGACCGGGCCAAGCTGCCCAACTACACCGCGATCCGGTACAGCCCGACCGCCACCGTCCTGTTCGACCCGCACTGGACCGGGGAGCGGCCGGTCACCGGCGGGACCAACCTCAACGCGGCCCCGACCCTGACCCTCCCCGGCACGGGCCGGTCCTACGCCCCGATGAACGCCGGGTACACCTACCCGGACCTGAACAACCTCTACCTGGCCTCGATCAGCCCGGCCACCGGCCAGGTCCTGTCCCCGTCGTTCCACCGGGGCTGGCTGTTCAACGCCCTCAACACCACCAACCCGGCCTACCGGCTGGCCCCGTGGAACCCGAACGACACGATCAACGGGACCGACCAGAACACCGACTGGATCAGCCAGGAGGGGCGGTACAAGGTCCTCCGGCCGCGGCCGATCGACCAACTGACCGACGCCGAGTTCACCGCCGCCGGGCTGCCCGGCCGGCCGCTCCCGAACCTGACCAACTACCCGGTCGGGCCGCTCCGGGTCGGCCTGTACAACCTGATCTCATCGAAGATCAGCAGCGGGGCCATCCTCGGCTACCCGCCCCAGAACGCGGTCGACCCGACCACCGGCAAGCCGACCTACACCGGCGACGTGCAGAACCTGACCGGCGGGGTCGCGGTGCAGCAGTACGACAGCATCCTCCTGGACATCGGGGCCAAGGAGCAGCGGCTGGGGCCGAGGCTCATCAAGCCGCTGGTGGCGGTCCTGGTGACCGACCTGGACGGGCTGCTCAACCTGACCGCCCAGGGGAACGCGGCCGGCAACGGCGGGTCCCACGCCTCGGCCCAGGGGTTCGGCCGGTGGGAGGTGAACCCGGCCCGGCTGTTCGACAGCGTCACCGACCCGACCCTGAAGGCGGCCCTGGTGGCCGAGCTGAAGACGGTGATCCAGACCCGGTACGGGACGGGCGTGGGCAAGCCGACCGCCCGCAACGGCCGGACCACCCTGCCGTTCGACCCGTCCGGGGTGCGGCTGTCCCAGGGGTCGCTGGTGAACTGGAACGCCGGCGGCTCGCCCGGCAGCCCGCCGGTCCAGTACCCGGCGTTCCCCACCGACCCGTACCGGACCGGCCCGCGGTTCGACACGGCCGGGGCGTCCGGGTTCTACGACGACAACGTGTTCGACGGCACCGACCCGGCGAACAAGGCCCTGAACCACCCCGGGCTGTACCACCCCGGGGACTGGCCGGCCCTGGCCGCCGGGTCGTCGCTGACCAACCCGTTCACCTACCCGGTGTCCGACCTGCGGCGGCTGCGGCTGAAGTACGCCGGGGACCTGGGCGTGTACCGGCAGATGACCCTGTACGAGCGGTTCGCGGCCGCGACGCCCCCGGTGGCCCCGCCGGTCAACGCGGTGGTCGGCACCTTCGAGCCGCCGACCCGGTCGGTGGCCGACTACCGGCTCGACCCGACCCACCCGATGCGGTTCTTCTACACCGGCCTCAGCGCCGGGCTGGCCGTGCCCGGGCTGATGGCCAACTACGACGTGGTCGACGTCTCCCGGGCGTTCGCCCTGCCGCCGACGGTCCCGCCCGGGCTGCCGGCCGGGGCCGTCCACCCGGTCCACGCCCCGGCCTCGTTCCCGGCCGCCTTCCCGACCACCGGGACGACCGGGGGCCACGTGAGCGACATCGGGGCGAACAAGGCCGACCTGCGGAACGCCCGGGCGGCCCTCGGCCCGGTCGACCTGAACCGCCCGCTGACCGACTACCGGAACGACACGAGCGTGCCGCTCAGCGCGGCGAACGTCGGCCCGGGGACCGGCGGAAAGGTCCCGCAGGCCTGGGCCGACCGGCAGAACTTGGCCCGGGACATCTTCGCCCGGCTGGTGGTCGTCACCGGGGCGCACGCGACCGTCGACCCGGCCACCGGGAACGTGACCGTGGCGACCGGCCCGGCCGCCCCGACCCCCGACCAGTTCAACGCCCTGCGGTACCTGGCCCAGGTGGCGGTGAACGCGGTGGACGCGCTCGACACGGACGACATCAGCACCGCGTTCATCTGGAACCCGACCGACGGGGGGACGGGGAACGCCCCGCTCGCCCCGGTCGACGCCACCACCGTCATCGCCGTTGCGGGGGCGAACATGACCCCGGCCAACCTGCCCAACCGGGTGGTGTTCGGGGTGGAGAAGCCGCGGCTGGTGGTCAACGAGGTGTACAGCGAGATCACCAACGACCCGGAGGAGGAGGCCGCCCCGGTCACCCCCGCCGCCCCGATGAAGTCGGCCCGGGTGCGGTTCTGGGTCGAGCTGCTCAACCCCTCCTCCGACGGCGGGTCCGCCGCCTCGCCGGCCACCCCGCTCGGGGACGGGCGGGTCAAGCTGAAGGACGGGGCGGTCGCGTCCTACCGGCTCCAGGTCGTCCGGGACGGGACGGCGGCCGCGACCGAACTGGCCAAGCCGGACAACGTCCTGGGCGGGGTCGGGGCGGTCCCGACCGAGATCGTGTACACCTTCAGCCTGGCGGGCGGCGCCCTGCGAGACATCCTGCCGAACAGCGGGCGGTACGACCCGAAGGGGAAGGCGATCGAGGGGATGGCCCTGTTCGGCCCGCAGGTCGGGGCGGTCGGGTCGGGCGGGAAGGGCGGGCCGATCGCCGAGGAGTTCAACCCGAAGAACCCGGTGTCCGGCCCGTGGGGGGAGATGCTGGAGGCCAACCCGTCGACCGGCACCGGCCCGAACCAGGACGCCCTGGAGTACCGGGCCGACGACGGCGGCGGCCCGCCGGCCCGGGCGGAGGTCCACACCGCCGCGACGTACAAGCACCACGTCGTCCTGCTCCAGCGGCTGGCCAACCCGTACGCGGCCGAGTCGGCGACCAACCCGTACCTGACCACCGACTACGTGGCCGAGGTCCCGGCCATCGACGCCGTCAACCGGGCGAAGGAGGACATGACTAAGCCGGCGACCGACGCCTTCGTGGCCAAGACGAGCCGGGCGTCGTTCGGGAAGGTCCAGCCGTACGCCGGGCTGGCCGGGCCGAACAACGTGGACGCCACCGCCGGGACGGTCACCTCGGCCCCGTACCCGAACTCGTTCGTGCTCGACCAGGTGGCCGCCCCGGCGGGCGAGCCGAAGAACACCTTCGGCCGGCACAACGGGTCGAACCCGACCGGGGCCTACGCCGGCCCCGCGGTCGTGCCGGCGGCGGGGTCCGAGACGATCATGGCCCCGTTCGACTGGCTGGCCCACCTGGACCGGCCGGCGGTCAACGCCCTGGAGCTGTTCAACCTCCAGGCGGTCAAGCCGCACCAACTGACCCAGGCGTTCCTGATCCCGCCGGCGGCCGGGGTGGTCCCCCGCAAGGGGGCCGGGCAGGTGCCGTGGCTGGGGGTGACGGCGACCGGGGTGCCGGGGTTCGAGGTCGGCGGGCAGCCGGCGTTCGACACCGCCGGGGGGGCCAACCAGCGGACCCGCAACGGGCTGTACCGGGCCTTCGACCTCCTGCGGGTCAAGTGGGGGTACGGGCCCGGGCTGGGCGGCCGGGAGCACGGCCGGATCAACGTCAACACCATCCAGGACCGCCGGCTGCTCCGGGCCCTGCTCGACGCGCAGGGCGGCAACGCCTTCACCGACGCCGAGGTGGACGCCCTCTGGGACGCCCTGTTCAACCCGCCCAGCGCGACCGGCGGGGTGCCGTACCGCACCCGGGCGCTGGTGCCGCTGAAGCTGGCCGACGGGACGGTGATCAACGTCCCGGCCCCCGGGCCGACGATCGACGACGACCCGGCCCTGACCGAGGCCGACCGGCCGTTCCGGGGGTTCGGGGTGGCCGACCTGCCCGGCGGCGGGCTGGCGGCCAGCGCCACCGCCCCGACCTCCACGGTGGACGGGGCCGGGCTCCAGGACACCCTGCTGCGGGTCAACCCCTCGACCGGCCAGCCGCTCGTCTGGGTGCCCGCGACGGCCACCCCGCACCAGTACCAGCAGGCCGAGATGGTGCGGAAGCTGTTCAACAGCGCGACCACGGTGAGCAACGTGTTCGCCGTCCACCTGACGGTGGTGTGGCACGAGGTCCGGACGGACGCGGCCGGGAACGCCCAGTACTACGACGAGGGGACGCTCGGCGGGCAGCCGGTCCGGCGGGTGCTCCTGGGCAAGGAGGTCTACCGGGACACGCCCGGGGACATGCGGTGGCAGTACTACGCGGTGGTCGACCGGTCGAACCTGCTCTTGCGGGCGGCGACCGGCCCCGGGGCGGTGAACGGGCTGGCCGTCCCGCCGCAGGTGGTGGCCCAGCCGGTGTTCACCGCCCTGGAGGCGGGGGCGGCGGCCGGGGCGAACACCGTCACCGTCCCGGCGGTCAACGA
>JAIEQN010000094.1 GCA_019747685.1 Gemmataceae bacterium | reverse complement strand
TCCACCGCCCCGGCCGGGCCGCGGTCGGCCAGGGCGGCGACGGTCGCGGCCCGGGCGGCGGCGTCCCCGTCCCGGTAGCCGATGATCCGCTCGGCCACGTCCGGCGGGGTGTCGGGGAACAGGCCGGCGTCGAACTTCGCCCGGACCAGCCAGGCCCGGCGGGCGACCTCCGGGTCCGGGCCACGGGTGGCCGCGCGGACGGCCGGCTCGGCCGCCGGCCCGGCCGCCCACAGGTCGGCCTGCGCCTTCTCACGGACGGCGGAGTCGTCGGCCCCGAGCCGGCGGACCATCGCCGCGATGTCGGCGGCCGTCGGCGGGGCAGGCGGATCGGCCGGGAGGAGGGAGAGGAGGGCGGCGACGGCGGCGGACATGCGGCGGCTCCCGGCGGGCCAGGAACCGATTGTACCACGCCCGACGCCCCGGCCGACATGATGGACCGGATCCGCGCCCCGCCGGGTCGGCCGCCGGTTCCCGACGGCGAGCTCGCCTCTCGGCCGGCGACGGTGCCACCCTCCGAGCATGACTGGCGACCGGTAGTGTCTCAGTTTGCCGGCATCGGCCCTTACCCCGCAACGGGTTGCGAACCAAACTGAGACACTACCGCCGACCGAGGTGGGAACCCTCCGGCAGCGGGTCGAGCAGCTCAAGGCCCTGAATGCCGCCTACCAGGCCGAGATCGCCCGGCTCAAGGGGAACCCGAAGCAGTCCCTGGCCTAGCGGCGGCGGGCGGGCGACCACCGGCGGCTGGAGGAACTTACCCGGCGGCTGAAGGAGGGAGGCTGCAGCCCGGGGTGAGGGCCGAGGCGGCGGCCCTGGCCGAGCGGCTGGCCCTGGCCGGCCCCGGGTCGGTCCGGTGGGAGGTGCTGCTGGCCACGGTCGTGCTGAAGGACGGGTCGACGCCGAAGGAGGCCGAGGCCCTGCTGGGGGCGAAGACCCACGGGGGGGGTACGTGGAGTGGTACCACAACCCGCAGAACGCCCACGCGGCCCCGTACCTGCGGGCCGCGGTCGAGGGCGACCGGCCGGCGGTCTGGAAGACGGGGAAACGGTGATCCCCCTACCGCCCCCTCCGCCGGGCGGGCTGGGGCATTTTCTTCCGCAGCTCGCCGGCGGCCGGCTTCTTCGCCGCCGGGCCCCTCGTCTTCCCGGCCTTGGCGGGAACGGCCGCCACCTTCTTGGACATCACCTTCCCCGCCGCGGTCTTGCCCTTCGGCGTGGCGGCCGACTTCGGCTTCTTGGCTAGCCCGACGGCCTCGGCGACCGGCCGGACGACGTGCTGCTGGGCTGCCTGGGCGGCGGTCACAACGGCCTCGGCAACCGTCCCGGCGGCGGACGCCACGGCCTTCCCGGCGCGGGCGACCGGGCCCTTGCGGGGCGTGTCGGACGGTTCGGCGCCCTTGCTCGGCTGCGGCTTGGTCGACATCGGCGGCTCCTGGTGGGCGAGTCCAGTGTAGCGAATCGCCGACCGGCCGCGGGTCAGGAGGTCGGCGGGTAGTCCCAGGCCGCGGCATTCCTTCCGCACCTCCACCGGCCCTACGGCCGGCAGCGGTCTGGGGGTCGGTGTCCGGCGCCGTATCGCCCAGGTGCCGGCGTCGTGGGCCGGACGCTCCGCGCGGCTCCTGGTTCCGCACGCGGACACAACCATCCGGCGGGTGAGCGGGCCCGGCCTTTTCGGCTTCGGATCGGGCCCCCCGCCAATTCGATCGCGCCTGGCGACCCGGTGGGATGTCACCTCCGGCGCGTAAGCCAGCTCCGCCGGTCCGGCGGACGCCGAAGCCGCCGGAGGTCTACCCGTCGCAACCGCTGCGGAGGGTCCGGGTTCGGGGTACGATCGGGTTCGCGGGTGGCGTGTTAGCCAGACCGGGAGGTTCCGTTAGCCGGGTCTGGCTCATCACTGGTTCGGCGGCGACGACTAACCGCGCCAGACGCGAGGTGGCTGGCCTCCCCGCGGCCCGATGAGCGAATGCGGGCGCGAGTGGTCGGCAGCCCTTGCGCGGCTCAGCAGAGCCGAGTCGGCGGAGAGGCGGCCGCCCCTTGCCCACTCACGCTAAGGATCCCTCATGCCCGACCCCGTTTCGCCGGCGTTCGACTTCACCGATCGTGAAGCGATCACGGCGCTTTACCCGCTGCTCGAACGGGTACGGGCCGAAGACCCCGTGTACTGGTCGGAGCAACTCAACGGCTGGGTCGTGACGAGGTACGCCGACATCACCGCGGCCCTCCGCGACCCGGCCCTGAGCAGCCAGCGCCTCGCGCTCATCGTCCAGTACCAACTGCGGCAGAGCGACCCGGCCATCGCGAAGGACTTCGAGCGGATCTGCCTCCAGCAGATGCTCGTCCGGGACGGCCCCGAGCACCACCGCCTCCGGGTGCTGGGCAACCGCGGGTTCACGCCGTCGGTACTCGAACGCGCCCGCCCGATGGTGCAGCGGGTGGTGGACGAGCTTCGGCCGGCAGACCGAGCACACGTCCGGAGTGGTCATGTGCCCGGGGTTCGAGGAGCCGCCGCGGTACGGGCGGCCGGGCCGGGGGTGCGTCCGGATGTTCCGGGTCCAGGCCCGGGTGGCGTACCAGCCGGCCCTGCTCGACGGGCTGGGGTGATCGCCCCCCCCGGCCCGCTACGCCGCCTCCTCGGCCGCGAAATCCTTGACCTCGACGCCGGCGTGCCGCAGGTCCGCCGCCCGCGCCCGGGCTGCCCACCGCGGGACCGGGCCGTCCGCCAGCCGCTTGACCGCCTCGTCCAAGGTCGCCCCCCCGTTCCAGGCCGCGACGAACCGGTCCTGGGGTATGTGCCCGGCGCGGTGCCCGATCGTCACCATCGCCGCCTCCGTGCTGCCCATGCCGGGGCATGGCCCCCGCCGCGGGGGTGGGCAAGGGGGCGGGCGGCCGCAGTCGGAATCCGGCGATCCGGCAGCCCGGGCGGCGGCGGGCGCGGGCCGTCCGGGTTATCCCGGGTGTGACGCCGGCGTGTCCGCCGAGCGCCGCCGTCGGCCCCCGCCGCCGATCCGGGGGACCCGGTGCAGGGGACCGCGCTCCACAACCCCCCGGGGGGGCGTCGGTGGCCGCCCCCGCCGCGGACCCGTCATCACAGGGTTGGAAGGGGCTCGGGTGGAGGCGTGGTCTATGGGGGCTTTTGCTGGAGGAGTAGACTACTCAGACTCCGGTACGCGGAACATATCGACCCTCACCCCCACTCGGCCCGATCCCAACGACGCCGGGTCTTCCGTGCCACGACTCCCCGCCGCGCCGCACGGCCTCCCAGCCCCGCGGGGATTCCCGATTCGGGCCTACTTCTGCTTCTCGGCGATCAACTTCAGCACCTCGTCGGCGATCTTCTCGGCCTCTGCCAACTTACCCTCCCGCACCGCCGGGCCTACCTGCTGCATCAGCTCGAGAATCGGCGCGATGTCCCGACCGTCGCGCTGCATCTCCTGCGCCCGCTTCTGGATTCGCTGAATCTTGCCGACGAGTTGCGGCGGGGGCCCGGGTGGTCGCCGCTCGACTTTGGGCCGCTCCCCGGGTTTTTCGAGCTGCTCGACGGCGCTGGCATAGCGCTTGCGCACGAACGCCTTCATCGAGTCGACGATGTCGTCGTACCCGCGGTCCCCGGGGACGGTCGCCCGCCGGGGCGGGAACGGGTCCGCCTTCAGGTCGTCCCGGATCAGCCGGTACTTCGCGTCGATGACCCCGCACAGGCGGTCCGGCTCGAAGGACTCGTCGAGTATCTTGCGGGCCAGCTTCCGGTATCGCCCCAGGAGCGCGGGGTCGGCGACGACGCGCTCCAGCAGGGGGTTGGGGGCACCGGTCCTCGGCACCGGCCAGGCTGCGTGCCAGTCGTCGAGGACGCGGATCCGCCCGAAGGCGGTCTCGCAGAAGCCGACGTCCAGGTCCCACGGCAGGTACCGCCAGCGGTCCCGCTTCCCGTCGTGGTACAGGAAGTAGTTGTGCGGGTTCCACCCCGTCAGTTGGTCGAACGCGCCGGAGAACAGCATGACCGCCGTGACGCGGAGGAAGTCATCGACCTCCATCTTCGATTCGAGCGCCTTCGCGAACTCCTTCGGCTCCGTCTCGTTGATCAGCTTGATGAACTCGACCAGCCGGGCGGGGTCCTTCGTCGCGGACTTGGTCTTGGCCGCGAACGTCCTCGCGTAGAGGGCCGGGTCGTCGCCCAGGAACTGGAGGTTGCAGCCCGGCCCCCCCTCGTCGACCTTGAACAGGGGGCCGCCCGCGTCGGGCAGGTGGTTCTCGATGAACGATTCGTCGATCCGCTCCACGTTCGCGTAGACGCCCCGGTACTCCCCGTTCACGTACAGTTTGGCGTAGTTGCAGCGGTGCGCCGGGACGCCGTGGTCGCGGAGGATGTCGGTGACGACCGGCTCGCTGAACAGGCTGCCGAACTGGACGCCGTTGTCGAGGGACGCCTGCCGCAGCCCGAAGAATCGGCGGTCTTTGTCGTACTTGTCGAACTTGATCAGCAGGCTCCGCTTGTGGGCCTGCCTCGGGTTCGAGGAACTGTTGCCCTTGAATCGGACCGAGACGTTCTCGACCGAGACATCCCGCCACCGGAAGGACGCGGGCACGTCGACGAGTTCCGGTAACGCCGCCAGCATGCGCCGCAAGTCTTTGTCCGTGACGTGCAGGTGAATCGACTGAACCTCGTCCGGCTGGTAGAAAGCGGCCACGGCCTTGTCGTCGGCCAGGCCCCGCCCGGTCGGCCCCGGTGCCGCCGCGGGGGGCGGCTCCGCCCCGGCGAGAGGGCCGCTCGCGGCCATCAGTACGGCACACAACCACAGAACTTGCGCTCGCACGAGTTGCCCCTGCGTTGGAGATGCTGACTGATCCCGATGTCAGCCGGTCGCCCCTCGGTGCCGGCCGTTGGTGGGCCTTGACCAACCACCGCAGGACATCGGTCTCGGGGTCGCCCCAGTCGTCCCGCCCGCGGTCGCTGAGGATGTCCGGCAGGAAGAACCACCGGCCCTCGGCCGGGTACTCCACCTCCGGCGTCGGAGCTAATTCCGGTGTGAGCAGCGGCGGTGGCGGCAACGCGGGGCCCCCGGGGTCGGGGCCCCCCCCCAAGCATACCCGGACGCCGGCGGCCCGTCACCGTGCCGTTGCGCCGGCCCCGGCGTGATGGGGCCACCCCGATCGCGGTGGGAGGGGTTCGGGAGGGGGCGGGGGATGGGACCCGATCCCGGTCCCACCCCTCGCGGGTCGGGGGTGTCCAGGTCACGACTGGTCGCCGTCCGCACCCGGGCAGCGCGGCGTGCCGCACTGCCATCAGCTCGTGCTTCGATACGATGCCCCGGAGCGCCCGCCGGGCGGCGCATCCCCGCAAGAAAGAGCACCATGCACCGTCTGCTCGCCGCCGGCTGCTTGCTGGCACTGGGCCTGTCGACGCCGAACCTGCCCGCGCAAGACAAGCCCGCGGACAACCCCGCCGTCCGGAAGCTCGACCGGGACATCCCGCGGCACAAGGACTTCCTCAAGCGCATCGAGCAGAGCAACGGCGCCGGCGATGTCGTCTTCCTGGGCGACTCCATCACCCACGGGTGGGAGGGCCAGAAGGCCTGGCAGGAGCACCTCGGCCCGTTCAACCCGGTGAACCTCGGCATCGGCGGCGACCAGACCGGTCACGTCCTCTGGCGGATCACCGACGGCCACGAGCTGGACCACCTCCAGCCCAAGGCGGCGGTCCTCATGATCGGCACCAACAACATCGGCGGCCACACCGCCGAGCAGATCGCCGGCGGCATCCGGGCCATCGTCGAGGAGCTGAGGCGCCAGAAGCCCGACATCAAGGTGCTGGTGCTGGGCGTCTTCCCCCGCGGCAGTTCGGCCGACGCCGAGCGGAGCCTGGAACAGATCGCCGAGGGCGTCAAGCCGATCAACGAGGAGCTGAAGAAGGAGACGCCGGACATCAAGCGGCTGAACGCCGCGGTCCGGGACCTGGAGCGTCGGCGGGGGACGATCCCGGCGGAGCGGCTGAACAAGAAGGTCGCCGAGATCAACGCCATCGTCGCGAAGCTGGACGACGGCAAGGCCGTGTTCTTCAAGGACATCGGCCAGGAGTTCCTGGACCCGAGCGGCGGGCTGCCGGGCGAGATCATGCCGGACTACCTGCACCTGAGCGCCAAGGGTTACGACATCTGGGGCAAGGCGATCAAGGCCGACATCGAGAAGCTGATCAAGTAGGCCGAGGGGCCCGACATCCGGACGCCCTGAGGCGGTACGTGGAGGCGGTGACCGCCCGTGAGCGGACCGCCGCCGCCAGGCCGGACGACCTCCTCAACCGGGTTGCGCTCGGCGCCTGTACGGCAACGCGGGGAACGCCCTCCGGGACCCTGGCTGGTCGGAAGACAGCCGGCCGGCCTCCGCCCGGTCGGTGGACCCCCTGCGGGCGGTCCTGGCCCGGGAGCCGGCCGACGCCGCGGTAGCCCGGCCCGCCCGCGTGCACGACCGACCGGCTGTTGGACGGGCGTGGAGCGGGAGTCCGCAGAGGGCCGGCCCCGGCGGTCCCCGTTCCGAGCCCTCAGCCGGTCAGCTCGCGGATCGGCTCGCCGGTCTCGACCAGCGGGACCGGCCGGCCCTGGGCATCCGGGAACTGGACCGCCCGGGCGTCGCCCCCGAGGTGCCGGAAGACGGTGGCGGTCACGTCCTGCGGGGCGACCGGCCGGTCGGCCACCCGCCCCCCCCGCGGGCTGCTCCGGCCGACCACCTGCCCCATCCGCAGGCCCCCGCCGGCCATCAGCACGCTGAACACCTGCCCCCAGTGGTCCCGCCCGCCCTCGGCGTTCATCCGCGGGGTCCGGCCGAACTCCCCCATCGCCACCACCAGCGTCCGGTCGTACAGCCCGCGGTCGACCAGGTCCCCGACCAGGGCCGCGAACGCCCGGTCGAACGGCGGGATGAACTGCCGGGCCCCGTCGGCGGTGGTGTGCCGGCCGGCCGTCCCGTGGTGGTCCCACGGGACGCAGTTGACGGTCACGAACGTGCAACCGGCCTCGACCAGCCGGCGGGCCAGGAGGGCGCTCTGGCCGTAGGTGTGCCGGCCGTAGGCGTCCCGGACCCTCGCCGGCTCCCGGCCGAGGTCGAACGCGGCCGCCGCCCGCGGGCTGGTCAGCAGGTCGAACGCCTGCCGGCGGTGGGCGTCCGGGTCGGCCGCGTCCGCCCGCCGCCGGGTGGCGTCGAGGGCGTCGCGGAGGGCGCGGCGGTCGTCCAGCCGGGCGAGCGGCAGGTCGGCCGGGAGGGACAGGCCGCGGGCCCGGAAGTTCGGCCCGATCGGGTCGGAGTCGGCGACGAGCGGGTTGTACCCGCGGCCGAGGTAGGCGGCGTAGTGGAAGAAGTTGTCGGTCCCGCCGCGGAGGTGGGGGACGGCGGCGTAGGCCGGCATCCCGGGGTGGTTCGGGCCGCGGAGCCGGGCCGCGGCCGCGCCCATCGCCGGCCGCCGCTGGACCTGGTTGTCGGCGGCGTTGAAGTCCGGGCCCTCGAACCCGGTCAGCATCCAGTGGTTGCCCTTGGTGTGGTCCCCGGTCCCGTGGGTGACCGACCGGAGGACGGCGAGGCGGCTCGCCAGCCGGGCCGACGCGGGCAGCAGCTCGCCGAACAGCACCCCCGGGAGCGCCGCCCTGATCGCCCCGAACGGGCCGCGGAACTGGTCCACCGCGTCGGCTTCGGGTCCCAGGTCTCCAGGTGCCCGGGGCCGCCGCTCATCCAGAACAGGATGACGGCCGTGTCCGCCGCCCCTCGCCCGGCGGCGGCCCGGAGGCGGAAGAGGTCGGCCAGCCCGAGCCCGCCGAGGCCGAGCAGCCCGGCCTGGACGAAGCCCCGCCGGGTCGTGCCCGAACAGTCCGACCCGTACCCGCCGACGACCCGGAGCATCGGACCCGCCCCCCGTCCCGCGTCGGCCGGCCCCCGGCGGGCCGGGTATGACCACGCCACGGCCCCGGGCCGACACTGCCAGACTATGCCGGCAGGCCCCTCGCCGCCAACCGCCCGGCAGGCCCGGGCCGACGACCGGCACACCGCACCCGGCATCGCCGCGGGGAGGGACGGCCGGTTAACTCCCCCAGGGGGCTTCCCCGTGGGGCGTCAACCGGGTTCCGCGTTCGGTAGTGGTACACCTTGAGGCTTCCGCACCTGATAAGTAATAGTACAATTTAAATAAAAGCTTGTAGAAATATTTTATGAAGAAAAACGCTGTCAATTCCCTCGGGAAATGGGGGTGCGAAAACCTCAAACCGTACCACTACCCTGACCGCCTGCTCGTTGACAGCCCCGCCGGAACGGGTTACCCTCGACCCGTCCAGGCCCTCGACCGGACACGTCGTCATGACCCGATTCCTGGCCGTCGCCGCCCTCCTGTCATCAGCCCCCGCCGGCCGGGCCGACAAGCTCGTGCTCGTCGCCGGCGGCGGGGACGGGCCGGACGGGTCGCCCGCGGCCAGGGCCAAGCTCGTCCAGCCGTTCGGCGTCGGCTTCGGCCCGGACGGGACGACCTACGTGGTCGAGATGGAGGGGGGCGAGCGGCTCCGCGCGATCAACCCGAGGGGCGAGCTGGTCACCGTCGCCGGGACCGGCCGGCGGGGCTACTCCGGGGACGGCGGCCCGGCGCCGGCGGCGACGTTCAACGGGATGCACTCGCTCGCGGTCGGCCCGGACGGGCGGGTCTACCTGGCCGACACGTGGAACAACTGCGTCCGCGTGTTCGACCCGAAGGCCGGGACGGTCGGCCTGTTCAAGGGCCGGCCGGTCCCGCCCCCGCCGGACGCCCGACAGCCGCCGCCGAACGCCGAGCTGGGCGGCGTCTACTCGGTCGCCCTCGACCCGGCCGGGGCGGCGCTGTACGTGTGCGACCTCGACCGCCGCCGCGTCCTGAAGGTGGACCTGGCGACGCGGGGGATGACGGCGGTCGCCGGGGACGGCCGGGAGGGCGTGCCGGAGGACGGAGGGGACGCCACGACCCAGCCGCTGGTCGACCCGCGGGCGGTCGCCGCGGACGGGAAGGGGAACGTGTACGTCCTCGAGCGCGGCGGGCACGCCCTGCGGGTCGTCCGCGCCGACGGCACGATCCGGACGGTGGCCGGGACCGGCGAGCCCGGGGCCGGCACCGGAAAGGCCCTGGCCGCGGCGATGAACGGCCCGAAGCACCTGTGCGTCGACCGCGACGGGTCGGTCCTGATCGCGGACACCGAGAACCACCGCGTCCTCCGGTACGTCCCGGGCGGAGAAACGCTCGCCCTCGCGGCCGGGGCCGGGAAGCGGGGTACGGCCGGGGTCGGGGGCGACCCGCTCCGGGCCGAACTCAATCAGCCGCACGGGGTGACCGTCCACCCGACGACCGGCGACCTCTACCTCGCGGACTCGGGCAGCGGCCGGGTGCTCAAGATCGTGAGAGAGTGAGGCGAGGACTCACCGCGGAGAACACCGAAATCGCGCGGCAGGGTCAGACGGATGCGGCTCCGCGGGGTCAGAACCTAACCAACTGCGGAAAGTCCGGAACCAACCCCGGAGCGAAAACCATGAACCCGACCCGCGGACGGAATTTCACCCCCGTCATCGGCCTGCTGCTGGCGGCCGGCGTCGCGCCGCTCGCCGCCGCCCCGGACGACTTCGCCCCGAAGCCCGAGGACCGCCAGCTCCCGAAGCGGATGCACGCCGCGATGAAGCAGCGGCCGCGTGTCACGGTCGGCCAGGGCGGTACGGACATCGTCGGCTCGGACAACCGCGCCCTGCAGGCGGCGGTGGACTACCTCGCGGCGCTCGGGGGCGGCACCGTCGAGGTCGGGCCGGGGACGTACACGATGCGCGACTCGTTGCACCTGCGGCCGCACGTCACGGTCCGCGGGGTGAACGGACAGACGATCCTCCGCAAGGCGGACGCCGCGTCGTCGCGGCTGGGGTGCGACGGCGACTTCGGCGAGGAGCAGATCACGCTCCAGGACCCGGCCGGCTTCGAGGTCGGCTGCGGGGTGGCGATCTGGGACATGAACTCCGGCGGCTTTCACACGACGGTCGCGCGCGTCACCGGCCGCGACGGCAACACCTTCTCCATCGACAAGCCGCTCAACGCCGACTGCATGGTCCACGGCGGGGCGACCGCGGCGACGGTGTTCCCGGTCGTCAGCGGCTACGACATCGAAGGCTGCCGGCTCGAAGGGCTGACCGTCGACGGCAACAAGGCGCACAACCCGCACCTGAACGGCTGCCGGGGCGCGGGCATCTTCCTGTACCGCGGCTTCGGGACGGTGATCGAGGGCTGCACGGTGCGGGACTACAACGGCGACGGGGTCAGCTTCCAGCAGTCCAACGACGTGGTGGTCCGGGACTGCGTCAGCGAGGGCAACGCCTCGCTCGGCTTCCACCCGGGCAGCGGCTCCCAGCGGCCGCTGGTCGAGGGGTGCGTCGGGAGGGGCAACGGCGAGGACGGCCTGTTCCTCTGCTGGCGGGTGCGGCACGGCGTCTTCCAGGACAACGTGCTGGAGGGCAACGGCCGGTTCGGGGTCTCGATCGGCCACAAGGACACGGACAACCTGATCCGGCGGAACCAGGTCCGGCTGAACGGCGACGCCGGCGTCTGCTTCCGCGACGAAACGGAGGCCATGGCCGGGCACCGCAACCGCCTCGAAGCGAACGTCATCGAGAACAACGGCGTGACCAAGGAAGTCCCCGGGATTCACGTCCGCGGCGAGACGAAGGACCTCGTGTTCACGGGCAACGTGATCCGCGACACGCGGAAGGTCGGTGAGCGGAAGCAGACGGTGGGCGTGCGGATCGACGAGACGGCGGGGTCCGTCGAACTCGACAACAACGTGATCGAGGCCGGCACCCCGGTAGACGACCGGCGGAAGGCCAAGCGGTAACCGGGGGGCGGGAGAATATCCCCCGTCCCCCTGGGATCGGGCGACCCGTACTCCATCACCGCCGCCGACCCGGCTCCCCGCTTCTTTCCTCGTCCTCTCGCCCCTCGGTTCGCCCCGGCTCGGCCGTCCGGGTACGATGGCTCCACGCCCCCGGAGGAGCCCCATGACCGTCGGCCGCCTCGCCCGCGTCGGGCTCTGCCTCGTCCTGGCGGCCGCGTCCGGGGCGGCCGCCGCCGACCCGAAGAAGAACGACGTGGGTAAGCCGAACCGCCTGGCCAAGGAGAGCAGCCCGTACCTGCTCCAGCACGCCCGCAACCCGGTGGACTGGTACCCGTGGGGGCCGGAGGCGTTCGAGCGGGCCAAGAAGGAGGGGAAGCTCGTCTTCCTGTCGGTCGGGTACTCGGCCTGCCACTGGTGCCACGTCATGGAGCGGGAGTCGTTCGCCGACCCGGCCGT
>JAIEQN010000803.1 GCA_019747685.1 Gemmataceae bacterium | reverse complement strand
GGCTGCGGGTCGACCCCGGGGTGCTGGCGTTCGGGCCGGGGGTCCGGCCGCTCCCGCCCGGGCCGGTCGACCCCCCGCCGCCCCCGCGGACGGCCCTGGACGAGTTCGTGGCGGCCGCCCGGCCGGCCCCGCCGGCGGCCGACGAGGCCCTCGGGTGGCTCCAGTACGAGCAGGTCCAGGCCCGCCGGCAGGCGATGAAGGCCCAGGTCGTCGGGCCGCTGCGGCTCTTGCTTTTGCGGAACGTGCCCCGGCCGTCCCCCCTGCCGGTGCCGGCCGACTACCTGTCCCGGCCGATCCCGCCGGACGAGGTCCCGGCGGCCGAGGCGGTCTGGAAGTCCCCGGGGGTCGACCCGGTGACGTTCCAGGCGGTCCCGGTGCTGGCCGTCCGGGCGGCCCGGCGGGCGATCGCCGACGACCCGGCCCACCCGGACGGGTACACGGCCCTGGCCCAGGCCCTGGCCGACCCGTCCCTGCCGATCTCCCCGAGCGAGCGGCAGGTCGGGCAGATCACCGCCCTCCGCCAGGCCCTGTCCCGGTACCCCCGGCCGGCCGACTTCCGCCGGGACGCGTACCGGACGTCCCCGTACCGGGCGGCGGCCAACCTGGCCCGGCTGTACCTCGGCCGGCAGTACGCGGCCGAGCTGTACCGGGGGGTGGACATCGACCTGGCCGGGGTCCGGGAGCTGGTCGGGGAGATGCTCGTCGTCCAGCGGCAGGGGGCCCGGCGGGTGCCGTACCAGATGATGCTGGGGCAGGGCCGGCCGGGGGCCGGGACCCTGATCGAGGGGCCGCTGCTGTTGCCCCTCGACCTGGCCCAGAAGGCCCTGGCCGAGGCCCTGGAGTACGCGGCCGTCGAGCACGGGCCGTCCTCCCCCCCGGAGGTCCAGAACGAGATCCGCGGGCTGGACGACCTGCGGAAGCGGCTCGACGCCCTGACCCGCCGGCAGGTCGACCAGTACCGGGCGGCGGCCGAGCGGGTCCCGCGGGTGCGGGACCGGTTCCGGCTGGCCGGCCAGTACAACCTGGCCGGGGAGCGGCTGGACCTGCTGAAGGAGCTGAAGGGGGACGACCTGGCCCGGGAGTTCGGCCCGGACGCCCCCGGGGTGGCGGCCGAGATGGTCGCCCTGGAGGTGGCCGTCGGCCGGCTGGAGGACGCGGCGGCCCACCTGGCGGAGGTCCGGGAGGCGCTCGGGCCGATGGCCACCCAGACCCCGCCGCCGCCCGGGGTCGACCGGCTCCGGTTCATCCTCCGGCTGCTGGAGTACCAGGTCCAGTTGCTGGGCGGGAACTACGCCGACGCCGGCCGGTCGCTCGGGGAGGTCGACGGCCGGGCGGTCGAGGCGACCCCCCCGCCGGACCCGCCGGACGTGGTGCTCGGGCCGAAGGGCAACCCGCTCTTCTGGCCGCCGGTGGCGGTGGTCGGGGGGGTCGGGCGGGTGGCCGACCTGGGGTTCTGGGCGGCCAACCGGGAGGTCCAGTTCCGGATGGCCCGGCAGCAGGTCCTGGGGGGGATGGACGGGGCCGCCCAGTACTACTTCCGCCGCGGCTGGCTGGCCCTGCTGGCCGGCGAGATGGCCGAGGCGAAGGCGTTCTTCGGCCAGGCCCGGCGGCCGGCCCCGCCGCCGGGGTGGGGGCTGCCGGAGTTGGTCCACGTCCAGGCGGCGGACCTGCTCGGGGCCATCGAGGCCGCCGAGAAGCGGGCCGCCGGGCGGTAAGGAGCCGGCCCCCTCCCCCACAGGGGGAGGGGGAGGGCGACCGGTCCTCGTTTTTCTCCCCCTCCCTTCCCAGGGGAGGGGGCCGGGGGGAGGGGTTCCGCGATGCCCGACCTGTGGACCGTCGCCGGGGTGCAGATGGACTGCCGGCTGGCCGACCCGGCGGCCAACCGGGAGGCCGTCTGTGCCCGGCTGGCCGAGGCCGCCGGCCGGGGCGCCCGGCTGGTCGTCTTCCCGGAGTGCGTCACCACCGGGTACGGGTTCGAGTCCCGCGGGCAGGTCCGGGCCGTCGCCGAGACCCTGCCCGGGCCGTCGACCGAGGCGGTCGCGGCCGCCTGCCGCCGGCTCGGGGTGTGGGCCGTGTTCGGGCTGATCGAACACGACCCGGCGGCCGACAAGCTGTACAACTCGTGCGCCCTGGTCGGGCCGGCGGGGTACGCCGCGTCGTACCGCAAGGCCCACCTGCCGTGCCTCGGGGCGGACCGGTTCACCGACCCGGGGGACCGGCCGTTCGCCGTCCACGACCTCGGCGGGCTGAAGGTCGGGATGAACATCTGCTTCGACGGCAGCTTCCCGGAGACGAGTCGCATCCTGACCCTGCTCGGGGCCGACCTGATCGTCCTGCCGACGAACTGGGCGACGACCGCCCGGACGATGGCGACGATCGCGTCCGTGGCCCGGGCGTGGGAGAACCACGTCTACTACCTGGCGGTCAACCGGGTGGGGGAGGAGGCGGGATTCCGGTACATCGGGTACTCGTCGGCGGCCGATTGCCTCGGGCAGCTGGTCCACCGCGCCCCCGAGGACGCCGAACACATCTTCACGATGGCGGTGGACCCGGCCGAGGCCCGGCGGAAGCGGGTGGTGACGTGCGCCGGGGTGTACGAGATCGACCGGGTGAACTGGCGGCGGCCGGACCTGTACGGCCCGCTGGTGACGGGCGAGGTCTTCGGCGGGCATCAGAACAAATAGGGCCGCCCGGTTACGTCCCTTCCAGCGTCTTGTGCCGGCCGCGGACGGCGGGCACCGCCCGGGCCAATCGGCCGGCGTCCGCCCGCACGGCGGCGAGGGTGGCGATGACGTTCCGGGCGGCGTCGAGCAGGCCCTGAACGGCCGCCGCGATCTCGGTCGGGTTCGGCCCGTCGAACGAACAGCCGGCGAGCTTGTCGTCGGCCTCGACCCGAAAGCCGTGGAGGTGCTTCAGAACGCGGCCGACCTCATCCAGTCCGGCATGCCCGGTGTCGTGCAGGCAGCCCCAGACGATCCCGTGATCCCGGGTGACGACCCCGGCGGACCGGAACAGGAACTCGCGGGCCGTCAGGTGGGCCGCGTAGTACGCCCGGCTGACGGCCGTCCGGAACCCGGCCGGGATGGGGTACTGGCGGACCAGGGCGTCGGCCAAGTTGAGGAATGGGGCGGGGTCCATCGGCCTACCCCACCTCATAGGCCAGGCAGATCAGCTCACTCGCGGCGGCCGGGATGGCCCCGACCTCCCGGCCGGCGTACTCCCACAGCGGCGACCGGCCGGCCAGGGAGCCGGGCGGGACGACCACCCGGAGCGTTACCCAGGTCCGCGGCGACTCCGGGTCCTCGACGACCTCGGTGGTGAAGCCCCGCATGGTCGGGAACACCTCCCGGGCCAGCCGGACGGCCGTGTCCAGGTGTTCGCGGAGGTTGTGGGCGGCGCAGAACGCCTCGACCTCCGGCGGGTAGGCCGGGGGGGCGGGGTTCGGAGCGGTGGCGGGTGTCATAACGGTGAATCCTACCCCACCCGGGGCCGGGGGCCAATGCCGGCCGCCCGCCGGGAGTGACGCCCCGCCTACTGCTCGGCCCCGACCACCCGGGCGGTCACCACCACCATGGTCACCGCCCGGTCGTCCTTGCCGTCCTTCCGGGCCGCCTGGGCGACCACCGCCTTCCCGGCCGGGACCGTCAGCCGGGTGCTCAGGCTGGCCTGCTCGAACGCCGGCGACCCGGTCTCGTCCCCGGCCGGCGGCGGCCGGACGGACGAGTCCTGGACCGACAGGTCGACCGTCACCGACCCGTCGCCCCCGGCCCGGCTGGTCGCCTTCACCGTCGTCCCGACCGGCCGGTAGTGGATCGACCGTTGCCCCCCGAACCCCGGCTGCCCCCCCGGCCCCGCCCCCTTCGGGCCGACGGTGCTGGCCGTCAGCATCGGCTTGTCCGACCCGGTCTGGGTCGACACCGGCTGGTCCTCGGCGGCCGTCAGCCGGATGCGGCGGACCGACCCGCCGGCCTTGACCAGCTCGTCCGCCTTGGCCCGGTCCAGCCCGCCGGCCGGCAGGTCGGCGGCCGCCCCCGACGCCTCGACCAGTGTGATGTCCAGCTCCACGGTGCGGGGCCGGCGGTCGATCTGGCCGACCAGCTTGGCGGCCTCGGCGACCGACGCCGCGGGGCCGCTCAGGACCAGGGCGCCGGCGACGGCCGACACCTCGACCTCGCCCTTGAAGTGCTTGGCCACCACCTCGGCCAGGGCCGCCGGGTCGCCGCCCTTGACCGGATAAACCGTGCGGTCGATCTTGGGCCGCGGGGCCGAGGCCGACCCGCCGGCCGGCGGCGGGTCCTGGGCCGGGCCGGACGCCGCGGCGAGTACGCCGGCGAGCAGGGCGAGGGCGGCGAGGCGGGCGGCCATGACGGGTCTCCGGGAGGGGCGGGCCCGCTCACGCTACCCGGCCGGGCACCGGCCCGCAACCGGCGGCCGCCACTTCTCCCGCGGCTCTCATCCGCCGGCCCGGGTCAGATCAGCACCCAGGTGAGGATGACGAGCACCAGCAGGACCGCCCCGACGGCGAAGAACCACCGGGGGACGACCCGGAACGGCTTCGGCTCGCCGTGCGGCGGGTGGTCGTGGTGGCCGTGACCGTGGTGGCCGTGGTCGTGGCCGTGCGGCGGGTGGTTGTGGGACATGCGCACCGGCGGGGTTCGGGGACTCGGTTCCCCCCAACATCGAGGCCCGGCGGGCGAACGTCAACCCCGCCCGCACAGGCCGGGAGGCCTGTGCCACCAAGCTGTCTGGTGGCACAGGCCTCCCGGCCTGTGCTGTGTTGATCTGGTGGCACAGGCCTCCCGGCCTGTGTTCCCTGCTACAATGCCGGCATGATCCGCGTCTCGGTCGCCAGCCCGCAGGAGGTCGTGCCCCTGGACTACCAGGCCCTCAAGGCGGCCGCCCAAGCCGTCCTCGAAGGGGAGGGCGTCGCCGAGGCCAAGGTGACGCTGGCGTTCGTGGACAACGCCCACATCCACCGGCTCAACAAGCAGTTCCTCGACCACGACGAGCCGACCGACGTGCTCACCTTCCCGTACTCGCCGAAGGGGTCGAAGAAGCTCGAAGGCGAGGTCGTCATCGGGGCCGAGGTGGCCCGGGAGTACGCCGCCGACCGCGGCCACGAGGTCGGGCTGGAACTGCTCCTATACGTCGTCCACGGCTGCCTGCACCTGTGCGGGTACACCGACACCGACCCGAAGTCCGAGAAGCAGATGCGGGCCAAGGAGCGGGAGTACCTGGGCGAGCTCGGGCTGCCGGACGTGAGCGGGGGGTAGAAGAAGACTGGCCCGCTGATGACGCCGATCAGAGCCCGCCGATGAAATCGGATAAAGCACAATGATTTTGTTCTGATCGGTTTTCGATCTGCGCCGGAGTCTGCGTCATCAGCGGGCCAGTCTTATGGTTCCCCAAATCCCCGTCGCCGAGCTGAAGCGGAAGCTCGACGCCGGCGAGCCGGTCTACCTGGTCGACGTCCGCAACGACGACGAGTACGCCTACTGCCGGCTGCCGGACAGCCTGCTGATCCCGCTGCCGGAGCTGCCGCACCGGGTGGACGAGGTGGACCCGCCGGCCGGGGCGGCGGTGGTGGTCCTGTGCCACCACGGCGTCCGCAGCCTGAGCGGGGCGGCCATCCTCCGCCGGGCCGGGCACGACGCGGCGTCACTGGCCGGCGGGATCGACGCCTGGTCGGTCCTGATCGACCCGACCGTGCCGCGGTACTGAACGGTAGGCACGGAAGCCCCGGGTCGCGTTCCGCGGGCTTCGGGGAAAAGTCTCACGCCGGCGCGGCCGCCGGGGACGGGGCCGTCGGCTTCACGACCACGGCGTAGGCGAGGAAGATCAGCCCGGCGACCACCGTCGCCCCGGCCAGCATGCCGAAGTAGTTGGCCGGCGGCATCGTCGGGTACAGCCGGGTGATCGGGGCGTTGATGAGCAGGTTCCCGCCCCACACCATCAGCAGCCACAGCGCGGTGACGAACCCCTTCATCGCCGGCGGGGCGATGACGAACGCCAGCTCCAGCCCGGTCACGCTGATGAGCAGCTCGCCGACGGTCAGCACGAAGTACGCCAGCACCATCCACCACATCGTCACCTTCCCGGCCCCGTCCACCACCCGCTCGACCACCTCCTTGCCGTCCTTGAGGACCGTCTGCTCGACCGCCGGGGCGGCCATCGACCCGGCGAACGCCAGGATGCCGGACGCCGCGGCGGTGAGCAGGAACCCGACGAACATCTTCCGCGTCGGGCTGACGTTCACCCCGCCGGCCGCCAGCCGGGAGAACGCCAGCCGGACGACCGGGGTCAGGGTGACGATGAAGAAGGCGTTGGCGAACTGCAGTTGCTCGGCGCTGACGGTGAAGACGCCCAAGTCCAGCGGGTGCATGTAGGTGGTGCCGAAGAAGACCCAGGTGCTGGCCGTCTGGTCGAACGCCGCCCAGAACATCATGACGGGCACGAACAGCCCGGACACCCGCAACACGAACTGCAGCTTCTCGGCGGCGGTGGCGGTGGCCGCCGCGCTCCGCTGGCGGACGTTCTCGACGGCGTAGTGTCGCTTGCCCAGGGCGAACGCGGTCAGGGCCACGGCCATGAACACGGCCGGCACCAGGAACGCCGCCCGGTAGCCGTAGTGGTCCTTCGCGTACGGCACCCCGAGCTGGCCGAGCAGCGCCCCGATGTTGACGGCCACGTAGAACCAGGAGAACGCGGCGTTGCGGAGCTGCTCGTTGCCGGGCCGCTGCTGGTCGTAGGTGATCCCCATCAGGGTCGAGATGTTCGGCTTGATCACCCCGCTGCCCATCGCCAGCAGGCCCAGGGCGATCACGAACGTGGTGGTGTCCGGGAACCCGACCAGGAACTGGCCGAGGATGTACGGCAGGGAGAACCCGACGATCGTCCAGTACTTGCCGAAGAAGTTGTCCGCCACGTACCCGCCGACCAGCGGCAGGAAGTAGCAGGCGGCGATGAAGAACGACATGTACGTGCCCGCGTTCGCCTCCCCGTACCCGAGCTCCTTGGCCATGTACGTCGCCAGGATGGCCCGCATCCCGTAGTAGCTGCACCGCTCGGCGAACTCCCCCCAGAAGATGAACCAGAACCCGATCGGGTGCCCGGTCGGGGCGGCGGGGGGGGCGGCCGGCGGGGCCGCGGCGACGTCGGTGGCCATGGCGGGGACCTCGTGCGGGCAGCGAGTGGATGACGGATCGGGAAGGCGGAGTCGATCTTAACACCCGGCCCGGCCGGGGGCATCACCGATTCTTTACGCCCCGCCGCCCGCTTGTGCCGGCTTGCCGGCCGGATACCATGTCCGGGAAGCGGCCCGGCCGGGCGGCCCACCCACCCGTCCCCGCCCCCGGCGGCCGCCCCGGAGAGCCACCCCCCATGCCCCGTACGCTCGGACTCGCCGCCGCGGCCGTCGCCGCCGCGCTCGTGGTGTCCGCGGGTCCGCACCCCCGGACCGCCCGGGCCGACGACAAAAAGGCCACCATCGGGTCGGTCGACCGGAAGGACCCCCGGCTCGACGCCCTTATCCCCAAGGACGCGGCCATCGAGGTCCTGGCCGGCGGGTTCAAGTGGACCGAGGGGCCGGTCTGGGTGAAGGCCGACGGCGGCCACCTCCTGTTCTCCGACATCCCGAACAACCGGGTCGTTCGGTGGTCGGCCAAGGACGGGGTGAAGGACTTCCTCAAGCCGAGCGGGTATACCGGCCAGCCGTCGTTCACCGGCGACGAGCCGGGGTCGAACGGGCTGGCCCTGGACAAGGACGGGAACCTGATCCTCTGCCAGCACGGCGACCGCCGGGTGGCCCGGCTGGGCAAGGACGGGAAGTTCCAGACGCTGGCCGACAAGTACATGGGCAAGCGGCTCAACAGCCCGAACGACCTGGTGATGGACAAGAACGGCGACTGGCTGTTCACCGACCCGCCCTACGGGCTGCCCGGGCAGGTGAAGGACCCGGCCAAGGAGCTCGACTTCCAGGGCGTCTACCGGCTCAAGCCGGACGGCAAGCTGACCCTCCTGACCAAGGAGATGACCCGGCCGAACGGGATCGGGCTGTCGCCCGACGGGAAGACCCTGTACGTGGCCAACTCGGACCCGGACCTGGCGATCTGGAAGGCGTTCCCGGTGAAGGACGACGGCACCCTGGGTGCCGGGAAGGTGATCCACGACGCGACGGCCGAGGTGAAGGCCGGCAAGCCGGGGCTGCCGGACGGGCTGAAGGTCGACCAGAAGGGGAACCTGTTCGCCACCGGCCCGGACGGGGTGTTCGTGTTCGCCCCGGACGGGGCCTACCTCGGGAAGATCGTGATCGGGGACAAGAACGCCAACTGCGGGTGGGGCGACGACGGCAGCGTCCTGTACATCTGCGCGAACGACAAGCTGGTCCGGATCAAGACCTCGACCAAGGGGCTGGGATTCTAGGTAAGAATACCGGCCACAGATGAAGACCGGAGGGACACAGATTCAAGAAAATATTCTGTTTTAATCTGTGTCTGGTCGGTCTTCATCTGTGGCCCTGTCTTCGTTCGGAGCCAGACATGTCCCCTTCCCGCCGGGACCTGCTCCGGGCCGCGGCCGCGTCGCCGCTCGCCGCCGGCCGGGCCGCGGCCGCCGAGGACCCGTCCGACCCCCGGACGGCCGGGCTGATCGTCCGGATGCGGGAGCCGCGGAACCTGGAGACCCCGCCGGACGGGCTGCTCGGGTGGCGGACGCCGGCCGACCGGTTCTACGTCCGCAGCCACTTCGCCGTGCCGAAGGTCGATCCCGGGGCCTACCGACTGGCCGTCACCGGCCACGTCGAGAAGCCGCTGTCGCTGTCGCTGGAGGAGTTGCGGCGCCTGCCGCAGGTGACGAAGCCGCTGACCCTGGAGTGCGCCGGCAACGGCCGGGTGTTCCTGACCCCGGCGGTGCAGGGCCTCCAGTGGGGGGTCGGGGCGGTCGGCACGGCCGACTGGACCGGGGTGCCGCTCGGGGCCGTCCTCGACCGGGCCGGGGTCAAAACGGGGGCGACCGAAGTGATCCTGGTCGGGGCCGATTCCGGGACCGTGGCCGGGCCGCCGCCCAGCCCCGGGCCGATCCACTTCGACCGGTCGCTACCGCTGGCCAAGGCCCGCCGGGACGAGGTGCTGCTGGCCTCCGGGATGAACGACCGGCCGCTGACCGCCGCCCACGGGGCCCCGGTCCGGGCGGTCGTCGGCGGGTGGTACGGGATGGCGTCGGTCAAGTGGCTGACGGGGGTGATCGTCACCGACCGGCCCCACGCCGGGTTCTGGCAGACGATCGACTACTCGTACTTCGGGCGGGCGGACGGCCTGCCGACCCTCCGGCCGGTGACGGAGATGCTACCCAAGGCGGTGGTCGCCCGGGCCGGGGTGGGGTGGTGGGGCGGGGATCCGCCGGTACAGCGGTTCGGCGCGGCCGGCCAGGCGTGGGCCGGGGAGGCGAACGTGGCCAAGGTCGAGGTGAGTGTCGACGGCGGCCGGACGTGGGCGGCGGCCAAGCTAGGAGAGCAGGCCAGGCCGTTCTGCTGGCGGGGTTGGTCGCACGCCTGGCAGGACCCGGCCCCGCGCGGGGTGGTCGAGGTGCTCGCCCGCTGCACCGACGACCGCGGCCGGACCCAGCCGGACAGGCGGGACCCGGACCGCCGGACGTACATGATCAACCACCTCGTCCCGACCGAGGTGACGGTCCGGTAGCAGCCGGCAGCCGGCAGCCGGCAGTGGGCAGCGGGCAGTGGGCAGCGGGCAGTGGGCAGAACCGGACAGATCGACGGCCGTGTTAGTCTTCCTGCCCGCCGCCCGCTGCCAAATACCCCCTCCCGGCCGCCGGGCCGGCGTGTTAGAGTGAGATGACGGTCCCCGTTCCCCGCTCAGGACCCCGCCGATGTCGCCGCTCGTCCGCCCCGCCGGGCTGTTGGTTCTGGCCGCCGCCGTGGTCGTCACCGTCGGGCCGGCCGGGACCGCCCCGGCCGCCGACAAGGAGCAGATCCAGGCGGCCCTGGACAAGGGGGTGGCCTTCCTCAAGGCCCGGGCCGCCGGCATGGCCCCGGCCGGGGGCGTGCCGTTGGGGGCGACCGGGCACGGGGTCGGCCCGGCCGCCCTGGTCGGGGTCGCCCTGCTGTCGGCCGACGTGCCCCCGGCCGACCCGGGCGTCCAGGCGATCGCCAAGGCCGTCCGGCAGGCCGCCGTCCGCGTCCCGGCCGACCACCAGACGTACCAGCTCGCCCTGTGCCTGCTGTTCCTGGACAAGCTCGGGGAGCCGGAGGACGTGCCGCTGATCCAGGCCGTCGCCGTCCAACTGCTGGTCGGCCAGACGACCAGTGGCGGGTGGGACTACACCTGCGTCGAGGACCCGACCATGGACTCCACCCTCCAGGCCGGGCTGCGGGACCGCAAGCTGACCCCCGGGACGAAGGACGAGAAGGGCAACCCCCAGCTCCACCCGGCGGTCGCCGCCTACTACCAGCAGATCGCCGGCCGGACCAAGCGGCGGGACATCGGGGACAACTCGAACACCCAGTTCGGGGTGCTGGCGGTGTGGGCCGCCCGGAAGCACGGGGTGCCGGTCGAGCCGGCCCTGAACGCGGTCGTCAAGCGGTTCTTCGGCAGCCAGATGGCCGACGGCGGGTGGGGGTACTCGGAGACCGGGGGGAACGCCGGGAGCCGGGCGTCGATGACCTGCGCCGGGCTGTTGGCCCTGGCCACCCACGTCGCCCGGAAGGAGGAGGAGTGGGCCGCCGCGGTCGCCCGCAAGGACGAGAAGAAGGCCCCGAAGGAGGCCGGCAAGCCGGGGGACGGCTTCTTCACCCCGGCCGGCAAGGCCGAGAAGAAGGACCGGCGGCCGGCCGACCCGGTCGACGAGCGGGTCGGGGTCGCCCTCCGGTCGCTCGGGGAGGCGTTCGCCCGGGCCGCCCAGGGGGCCGGCGGGCAGGCCGCCCGGCTGGACGACTTCTACTTCCTCTGGTCGGTCGAGCGGGTCGGGGTGCTGTACGACGTGGCCAAGATCGGGAACGTCGACTGGTACGCGGTCGGGGCCGACTTCCTGGTCCGCAACCAGCGGCCGGACGGGTCGTGGTCGATCGGGGCGTACCAGCACGAGGTGAACACCGCGTTCGCCGTCCTGTTCCTGGCCAAGGCCAACCTGGCCGGGGACTTGACCCGGAAGATGAAGGGGGCCGGGGTGGTCGAGCTGTCCACCGGCGGGCCGCCCGGCGGGGCGGAGCGGGCGGCCCGGCCGATGCCGCTGGGCCCCGTGCCGGCC
>JAIEQN010000506.1 GCA_019747685.1 Gemmataceae bacterium | reverse complement strand
TAGATGGCCCCGGCCACGAAGAACGGCGGGAAGATGGTGGCGTGCCACAGCGGGACGATCGACACGGCGAAGTCGAAGGACACGACCGTGTGGACCGACAGCACCAGCGGGGTGCTCAGGCCGCCCAGGAGCAGGTAGACCTTCTCGTACCGCCGCCAGTGGATCGCCGACCCCCGCCAGCCGAGGGCCAGTACCCCGTACATGACCCGCCGCCACTTGTCCCGGGACCGGTCCCGCAGGGCCGCGAGGTCGGGCACCAGCCCGATGTACCAGAACACCAGCGACACGGTCAGGTACGTCGTGACCGCGAACACGTCCCAGCACAGCGGGCTGCGGAACTGGGGGTACATCCCGGCCACGTTCGGGAACGGGGTGAGCCAGTAGAAGAACCACGGCCGGCCCATGTGGATCAGCGGGAACATCCCGGCGCACATGACCGCGAAAATGGTCATGGTTTCGCTGAACCGGTTGATCGAGGTCCGCCACTTCTGGTGCATCAGCAGGAGGATCGCCGAGATCAGGGTGCCGGCGTGGCCGATCCCGATCCACCAGACGAAGTTGATGATCGCGAAGCCCCAGGCGACCGGGACGTTGATGCCCCAGATGCCGACGCCCCAGTAGAACAGCCAGCAGAGCGAGACGAGGAAGACCTGGAGCAGGGTGAACCCGGCCAGGAACCCGACCCACCAACCCCGGGGGTGCGGCCGGCCGAGGACCACCTCGCCGATCGCGTCGCCGACGGTGGCCAGGTCGTGGTTGTGGTCGACCAGCGGCCACATCTCGGGCTCGAGCGGCCGCCCGTTCCGGGACGGCCCGTGCCCGCCGGTCGCGGTCCGTGGTTCGTCGGCGATCGCCACTTCTCCCCCTCCGCCAGTTTCGAGTTTGGAGTTCCGAGTTTAAAGTTCGTGTTCAGCCGCTCCACCGACGAACTCGAAACTTTAAACTTCAAACTCGAAACTACTTAAGATCGGGGTTCGGGTTCCGCAGGTTCGCCAGGTAGGTCGTCCGCGGCATGGTGTTCAGCTCGGCCAGGAGGCCGTAGTTGGTCGGCTCGGCCTTCCACCGGCCGACCTTGCCGGCCGGGTCCTGGAGGTCGCCGAACTCGATCGCCCCGGCCGGGCAGGCCGACTGGCAGGCGGTCCGGACCTCCCCGTCGGCGATCTCCCGGTGTTGCCGCTCGGCCGCGATCTCGGCGAACCGGATCCGCTGCACGCAGTAGGTACACTTCTCCATCACCCCCCGGCTGCGGACGGTCACGTCCGGGTTGCGGCCGAGCTTGAAGCTGGCCGTGTACCAGTCCTGGAAGGTGAAGAAGTTGAACCGCCGGACCTTGTACGGGCAGTTGTTCGAGCAGTACCGGGTGCCGACGCACCGGTTGTACACCATGTCGTTGAGGCCGTCGGCCGAGTGGACGGTCGCGGCCACCGGGCAGACGACCTCGCACGGGGCCTTCTCGCACTGCTGGCACGGGACCGGCTGGAAGTACGTCCGGTTCCCGTCCGGGGCGCCGGGCGGCCCGTCGTAGTACCGGTCGATCCGCAGCCAGTACATGTCGTGCCCGCGGGTCACCTCCCGCTTGCCGACGACCGGGGTGTTGTTCTCGCTCTGGCAGGCGACCATGCAGGCGTTGCAGCCGGTGCAGGCCGACAGGTCGATGGCCATGCCCCACCGCCGGGCCTTCCGCCGGGCGTCCGGGTACAGGTTGTTGTTCGGGTGGTACATGGTCAGGGGCAGCAGCCGGCTGTCGTGCCCGCCGTGCTCGTCGCCGTGGCCGTGGTCGCCGTGCGAATGGTCGTGGGTCGGGCCGTAGGTCGAGCCCTCGCGGTACTGGGTCCCGGACGCCGCCTCGCCCTTGCCGGCCGGGCCGGGGATGTTGTGGGTGATGGCGTCGGTCTCGCCGGCGGCGGTCGGCGGGATTTTGGGGAACGACGGGTTCGCCCGGTACTCGCCGACGGTCCCCCGGCGGACCGGGTCGCGGTGGATGACCCGGCCGCTGATCGGGTCGATCTGGGTCATCACCCAGTTGCCCTGGAGGCAGGCGAGGAAGTACTCGCCGCCGGTCTTGCGGACGGCCAGCCCGCCGGCGAAGGCGGGGGCGTCGCTGGTCCGCAGGACGTAGGCGTTGAACCCGCGGGTTTGCTTGCCGTCGGCGTTCGGCTCGTCCTTGGCGTTGCCGACCCGCCCGGCCCGCTCCCGGCCGTACCCGAGGTGGACCGTCACCACCCCCTCGGGGTGGCCGGGCAGGGCCCACAGCGGGGCCTTCACCTTGTTCCCCTTGTACTCCAGCTCGACGACCCGGACCTCGGCCCGGCCCCGCTCCCCGGCCGTCCACCGGAAGAAGGTGTCGATGTCCAGCCGCTTGGCCGTCTCCATCCCGACGAAGGCGGCGTTGTCCCAACTGATCTTGGTGACCGCGTGGGGCAGCTCCTGGAGCCAGCCGTTGTTGGCGTACCGGCCGTCGAAGACGTTGCTGTCGGCCCGGAAGTTGATCTCGTAATTGTCGCCCGACGGGGCCGACGGCACCGCCGCCGCGCCCTCGGCCCAGTTGCCGGCCAGGCCGGCCTGTTGGGCGCTGGTACGTCCCGGGTCGGCGATCACCCCGAGCCGCACCGACTCCTGCCAGAACTGCTCGAACTCCCGCGACTGCCCGGCCCCGGCGTACCACTTCTTCCAGTACGCCTTGACGACCTCGCGGCCTTCCCGGGCCGTCGGGGCGTTGGTCAGGTCGGCCAGGAACTCGGCGGCCGACCGGCCGGCGTAGAGCGGGGCGATGAGCGGCTGCTGGAGGGCGGGGGTGCCGTCGTGGCCGCGGGCGTCGCCCCAGGCCTCGAGGTAGTGGGCCTCGTTCAGGTGCCACTCGCACAGGGCGGCCGTCTCGTCCTGGTACAGCCCGAGGTGGAACCGGAACGGGACCTTCTTGACCGCGGCGGCGAACTTCAAGTCGGCCGGGCAGGCGTACCCGGGGTTGGTCCCGCCCAGGATCAAGAGGGCGTCGACCGCCCCGGCGTTCATCTCGCCGACGAGCGTCTTGAGGTCGATCACCTTCCCGGCCGGCCGCTCCTCGACGGACGGGACGAGCCGGACCGTCTGGCCAACCGCCCCGATGGCGGCGTTGATGGCGTGGGCCAGGGCGTGCAGGCTCGGCGGCTGGTCCTCGCCGGCGACGACGACTGCCGCGCCCTTCTTCCCCTGGATGTCCTTCGCCAGCGGGTCGAGCCACTTCTGGGCCTCGGGCGGCAGAGTCCCGGCGACCGGGGCACCGCCGACGCCCAGCCGGGCGGCCAGGGCCCGGGCGAAGTTCTCCACCTGGCTGGCCGGGAGGGCGAGCCGGTGGTCGGCCGACGACCCGGTGACGGTCGGCATCGCCTCGACGGCGTAGAGCCGGTTCATCCGGTCGGGGGTGACGAACTCGGTGCTGCCGGCCGGGACGTTCTGGCGGACCTTGCGGCGGCCGGCGAAGTCGCGGCAATAGCGGACGTGCCCGGGGCCGGTGCCGAGGAAGTCGGCGTCGAGCGACAGGACGACATCGGCCTTGGCGAAGTCGTAGACGGCGGTGAGTTCGCGGCCGAAGGCCCGGCGGGCACCCTCGCGGGCGTTGTCCTGGCCGCACGCCTCGTACTGGCACCAGCGGGCTTCGGGGAAGGCGGTCAGCAGCCCGCCGACCTGGTCGGCCAGGGTCGGGGAGGTGACAGCACCAGTGAGGACGCGGAGGCGGACGGCCTTGCGGGGCTGGCCGTTCGGCTCGTAGAGCACCCCGCGGACGGCCCCGAGGACGGTTTCGTACCCCGTCCCCTCGCCCCACCGGGTCGGCTGCTGGGACCGGTCCGGGTCGTACAGGTCGAGGACGCTGGCCTGGTCGATGGCGCTGGTCCCGCCGAGGCTCGACGGGTGGTCGGGGTTGCCCTCGACCTTGACCGGCCGGCCCTCGTGGCTGCGGAGTAACAGGCCGACGGCGTACCCGGCGACGACGTTGGCGGTGGCGAAGAACAGCGGGATACCGGGTACGATCTGCTCGGGCTGGCGGGTGTACGGGACGATCTGCCGCATCGGGGCCGGGCGGGGGGAGCAGCCGGCCCCGGCCAGGGCCAGGGACGCCCCCATCACGGTCAGGAAGTTCCGCCGGGTGACCGGGTCGGTCCACTCGGCCGCGTCCTCGGGGAACTCGTCCCGCATGGCGGCCCGGAACGCCGGGCTGTCCATGTACTCCTCCAGCCCCCGCCAGAGCGTCGGGGCCGCAGGAGCCTGGGCGTCCGTGGTGTCGGGCTTCATCGATCCCCTCGGTCCCGTGTCCGATGTAGGGTGTGTCGAGGCTCGCCCCCGGCGAGCCGATGACGCACCACGCATCCCCCGGTGCGTCATCGCCGGCCGAGAGGCCGGCCCGACACACCCTACGAATCCCCCGACCCCGTCACCGGTGGCAGTTCGAGCACCCGATCAGGGTGACGGCGTCCCGGACGTGGTACAGCTCCTTGAGCACCTTCCCGAGTTCCGGCTGGTTGTCCGGGCGGGGCTTGCCGAGCAGCTCGGCCGCCTCCGTGGTGTCGGTGCCGTCCGGGTTCTTGCCGTAGTTCGGCAGGTCGGCCCGGACCCACACCTGGGGCGAGCCGTCGGCCGTCGCCCCGGGCTGCCACCGGAGGTTGAACACCTCGCTCGTCGGCCGGAGGTTCTCCTGCGGGTTGCGGTGGCAGTTGATGCACCACTCCATCAGCAGGGTCTTCGACTGCCAGGTCAGGTTCATGTCGTCCACCGGGCCGTGGCAGGAGTAGCACCCGACCCCCTTGGCGACGTGGATCGAGTGGTTGAAGTAGGCGTAGTGGGGGACGTTGTGGACCCGGTTCCAGACGATCGGGGTGTCGGCCCGGTAGCTCGCCCGGACCGGGGCCAGGAGGTCCGCCCCGGTCCAGATTTCCTGGTGGCAGTTCATGCACGTCTTGGTCGGCGGGATGTTGGCGAAGTGCGACTCCTCGACCGACGTGTGGCAGTACAGGCAGTGGATGCCGAGCTGGCCGACGTGGTGGGCGTGGCTGAACGCGACCGGCTGGGGGACGATCTCGTCCACCCCGGTGGCGTAGCTGGACCGGTAGAACGCGGCCAGCCCGACCCCGGTCGCCCCGAACATCATCGGGAGGCCGAGGACGAGCAGCCGGGTGACCGGGTTCACCGCCTTCGGGAAGATCTGGGCCATCGCCTCCCCCACCGGTTGCCCCGCACAGGCCGGGAGGCCTGTGCCGCCAAGACCGTCGCGCTGGTGGCTCACCGCCCCGCGTCGAACCAGTACTGCGGCCCCCACGACTGGGGCCACGGGGCGTAGCCCCACATGACGAACCCGAGGGCCGAGTAGACGGTGATCGTCAGCCCGAGGCTGAACGCGCAGATCAGCGTCCCGCCCAGGGCCAGGTTCTCGCCCCGCAGCCCGCCGCGGTTGCCGACCGCCAGCGAGACCACGCCCAGGAGGAACCCGACGGCCGCCAGGAGCAGGCCGAACGGCTTCCACCAGAACACCAGCATCGAGAAGAACCCGAGGGACACCGAGGCGACGGCGATCCCGCCGGTCGGCGGGGAGTACTTCGGCCGGTCGGCCGGCGGCGGGACGTGGTCCATGAGCGGTCCCTGGGGCGGTCGGCGGCGGTCGGGCCGGGTCGGTGCGAGCGGTCGATGACACCCGGCCGTCAGAGGCAAAGCCAGAGTGTAGGGCGGCCGCCCGGCCCGGCAACTCCCGCCCGCGAGAAACGTGCGGGCCGCCGCCCCCGCCGTCCCCGCCGCACTCAACCGGCGGGGGTCCGGGTCAGTTAACGCCCCGGTACACGAGGTGAACAGGGCTTCCCGCAGTTGGGAGACCGGCAGCCGGTCCGCTCCCACGGATGGGAACACCGCCCGTGTCCCGGCCGCACCGACCGGACAGGCGGCCGGCGGCGGAACGGCCCGCTGCCACGGCCGACCGGATCGGACTAGGCTGATCCGTCCTGGCCCGGCATGGCCGCTGCACGCCCATCACCGCGTCCCGTCATCCCCCGCCCGTCCCGGAGCCTGTCCCGTGATCCTCCGCCTCGACCGGATCGCCATCCCGCTGCCGAAGTCGGACAGCCCGGACCCGAACGCCGCCGCCGCCGTCCAGGAGCTGCTGGGCGGCAAGTACGGCGAGATGTCCACCCTGATGAACTACACCTACCAGTCGTTCAACTTCCGCGGCCGCACCCCGCTCCGCCCGTTCTACGACCTGGTCGCCAACATCGCGGCCGAGGAGTACGGACACATCGAGCTGGTGGCCTATACCGTCAACCTGATCCTGACCGGGGCCGGCAAGCGGGACTCGGACCCGACGACCGCCCCGCTGGAGCCGCTCAAGGATGTCCGCAACTCGTACCACTGGATCGCCGCCGGCAACGCCGCCCTGCCGGTCGACTCGATGGGCAACCCGTGGAACGGGACGTTCGTGACCGCCACCGGCAACCTGAAGACCGACCTCTTGTTCAACTTCCACCTGGAGTGCGGGGCCCGGGCCAACAAAATCCGGGCCTACGAGAGCACCCGGAACCCGACCGCCCGTGCGATGATCGGCTACCTCCTGGTCCGCGGCGGGGTCCACATCGTCTCCTACGCCAAGGCCCTGGAGAAGCTGACCGGGGCGTCGGTCGGCAAGGTCCTGCCGATCCCGGACATCAGCAACAAGAAGTTCCCGGAGGCCAAGGCCCACGAGGAGAAGGGCGAGCACCTGAAGCTGTACCAGTTCAGCGTGGACGACTACAAGCGGGCCGGCGAGATCTGGACCGGCCCGCACCCGGAGGACGGCAAGGAGTGCACCTTCCAGCACCTGCCGAAGGACTACGGGGCGCCCGCCCCGGACCTGGAGCCGGAGCCGCAGCTCGGCGCCCCGCTTGACCCCGAGACCCTGGCCGACATGGCCAAGAAGCTCGGCGGCAAGTAGGCCGGTCCCGTCTTCCACAGGCCGGGAGGCCTGTGCCACCAATAGTTCTGGTGGCACAGGCCTCCCGGCCTGTGGTGCCCGCCTCTGGTGGCACCGGCATTCCTGCCTGTGCCCTTTCTCTGGTGGCACAGGCCTCCCGGCCTGTGCTTTATCCCTCGGTGGCACCAGCATCCTGCCGGTGTTCGTCACTCGTACCCGTACCGCCGGACCACGTCGCCCCACCGGCGGGCGACTTCGTCCCGGTCGGCCTCGGGTAGCTGATACTTGTTCGTCTCGTACCCGGCGGTCCGCTGGACGTACTCCTGCAGCGCCGGGCGGGCCGCCTCGAACCCGTCCAGCCCGACCCCGGCGTACACCTTCCGCACCTCGCCGACCGGGTCCTTGACCAGCTCCTCGTACCGCAGCTCGTGGAACCGGCCGGCCGGGATCAGCGGCCGAGCTTCCTCCAGCCGGTCGTAGATCACCCGGAACTCCCGGAATACTTTCTCCCGGGTCAGACCGTCGTCCCGCGGCGTCTGGAGCCCGTGCTTCCGCCCCAGCGACTTCCACAAGTTGACCGTAGACGGGAACACGGTGTACGGGTCGCGGACGACGTGGACGAACCGGGCGTCCGGGAACAGGTCGAGCAGCACCGGGATGCGGGCGGTGTGCGGCGGCGACTTCAGGACCAGCCGGCGGGGGTCGCGGAACGTCCGCAGTTGCACGAACCGGCGGAAGGCCCGCTTCCAGGCCCGGAGTTGGCTCGGCGTCAGCCCGGACAGGTCGAGCGACCCGGGGTAGACGGCCGGCCGGTTCGGGAAGGCGATGTCGGCGTAGGGCGACGGCTGGCCGAGCAGGCAGAGGGCGAACTCGTCCTCTTGGGGCCGGTCCCAGCCGGCGGCCATGTTGTCCATCGGCCGGCGGTCGGGCAGCAACCACCGGCCGTAGGTCTTGAACAGGTGCTCGGTCAGCAGCGGGTGGTTCGGGTCCAAGCAGGCGTAGGTGTCCGGGTAGCCGAACTGCCGGTCGAGGATGAGCAGCTCGTGCAGCAGGGTGGTGCCGGTCCGCCAGTGGCCGACGACGAAGACCGGGTGGAGTGGCACCGGGGTGCGGGCGACCCGGTCGCCGTACAGCCCGTGCTGCACCCACCGCAGGACGGTGTGGGCGACGCTCATCCCGGAGACGATCCCGGCGATGTACCAGTACGGGAACCCGACCGCGAACCGGTTCCGGGCCAGCAGCCGGAGCCAGCCGACGGAGTCGCTTCCCTCCCACAGTCGGGGCGACCACTGGTCCTTCGGCTTGCTCACGCGGACGGCCTCCCGGGAAAGAGACCAGTGAAGGGATTCGGCCCCGCCCGGCCAGGGTTGCCGTACCGGGCGTCCGCCCCCCCGGCTACGGCCTGTCGCCGCCCTGCGGCCCGGGAGGGCAACCGGCTGCAACTGTCCGGCCGCCGACCGTTCCGGGCGGTCCCGGTAACGAAAGAAACTTCTGGTGTTTGGACGGGTGGTCGGGTAATTTGCGGTCCGGGCCGGCCCGACCGGCGGCGGAGCGAGCACGCTATGAAGACCGTGGGCGCGGTGGGCGTGGTCGTCGGGCTCTTGTTATGGTTCGGCGGCGAGTTCGCCCGGATTCAGCCGTACAACGTGATCGGGATGCCGATCCCGATCGTCGGGGCGGTCCTCTACTTCGTCGGCCGCCGCGGCGGGAAGTCCGGCTGACATCGGCCGCCCACCCGGAGAAGGCGATGCTTCGATCCGTCTGGCTGGTCCACCCGGACGCGGCGATGGGCGACGCCTTCCGGGACCGGTTCGCCGGGCCGCCGGGGGTCCGGGTCGTCCGCGGCCGGTTCGAGGACCTCGGGCCGCACGACTGCTTCGTCACCGCCGGGAACGCCTTCGGGCGGACGACGGCCGGGATCGACGCGGCCGTCGTCCGCCGGTGCGGCGACGGGCTGATGGAACGGGTCCAGCACCGGATCAGGGACGAGTTCCTCGGCGAGCAGCCGGTCGGCACCGCGCTCGTGGTCCCGACCGGCGACGGAGACATCCCGTTCGTCTGCCACCCCCCGACGATGCGGGTGCCCGGGGGCATCGACGGGACGGGCGAGGTGTACGCGGCGACGTGGGCGGCCCTGCTGGCGGTCGCGGCCCACAACCGGGCCGCGGACCGGAAGATCGAGGCGGCCGCGTTCCCGGCGATGGGGACGGGGTTCGGCGGGGTGCCGTTCCCCGAGGCCGCCCGGCAGATGGCGGCCGCCTACCGGCACTTCCTCCACCCCCCGGCCCGGCGGCTCGACCGGGACTGGGTGATCGGCCGGCAGAAGGCCGTCTGCCACGACGGCGACCGGCAGGTCGTGCGGTGAACGACCTTTTGCGCTGGGTCGGGCCGGCCGCCGGGCCGGTGACGCCCCAACAACCCCTGGCGTCGGCCGCCCGGTTCCGGGTAGCATGTCGGGAGGAGTGACCCGCTCACGGACGTGCCGACATGGCCAAGGCGAAGCCCGCACCGCCCCCGCCGCCCGCCCCCGACCCGGCCCCGCCGCCGGCCGAGTACACCGTCGTCGCCCGCCGCTACCGGCCCCAGCAGTTCGCCGACCTGATCGGCCAGGACCACGTCGCCCAGGCCCTGACCAACGCCCTCCAGACCGGCCGGGTCGCCCATGCGTACCTGTTCACCGGCGCCCGGGGCGTCGGCAAGACGAGTGCCGCCCGCATCCTGGCCAAGGCCCTGAACTGCGTCACCGGCCCCACGCCGACGCCGTGCGACCGGTGCGAGAGCTGTCTCGCCATCGCGGCGGGCCAGGATGTCGATGTCGTGGAGATCGACGGGGCCAGCAACAACGGCGTCAACGACATCCGGGAGCTGCGGCAGAACGTCGGCTTCCTCCCCACCCGCAGCCGGTACAAGGTCTACATCATCGACGAGGTCCACATGCTCTCGACCGGGGCGTTCAACGCCCTGCTCAAGACGCTCGAAGAACCCCCGCCGCACGTCAAATTCATCTTCGCCACGACGGAAGTGCAGAAACTCCCGATCACCATCCTGTCCCGGTGCCAGCGGTTCGACTTCGCCCACGTCCGGCCGACCAAAATCTTCGACCAGCTCAAACGGATCGTCGGGCGCGAAGGCCACCAGGCCGACGACGAGGCCCTGCGGCTGGTCGCCCGCCGGGCGGCCGGGTCAATGCGGGATTCGCAGTCGCTGCTCGACCAGCTCCTGGCGTCGTCGCAAGGGAAGTTGACGGCCGAACACGTCCACGCCGTCCTGGGCACGGCCGGCGACGACCGCGTCCTCGAACTGGCCGGTGCGGTCCTCGGGCATGACCCGAAGGCCGCCCTGAACCTCCTAGCCGGGTGGATCGACCGGGGCGTGCAGCCGGGCGAACTCCTCGACCAGCTCACCGACTACTGGCGGGGGCTGATGCTGGCCGGCTGCGGCGGCGACTTGGAGGAGCTGCCCATTTCGCCGACCGTACGGGAAGTGATCCGCCGCCAGGCGGGCAGCGGGATGCTCGACACGGTCCTGGCCGGCCTGGACGTGCTGACGACAGCGAAGGCCCGAATGCGGGGCACCGGCCATACCCAGGTGCTGCTGGAAATGGCAATCGTCCGGCTCGCCCGGTTGGACGAGTTGCTCGGGGTTGGGGCGCTGCTGCGGGGCGGGGCTGCCCCGCCAGACGGCAGCCGAGGGGTCGCCAACGACCCGTCAAAAAAAAACGGCCGGGCGGCTCCTAGCCCCGGCCTGAACGGTCATGCCCAGCAATCAGATGCGGCGAACGGCGACGAGCCAATTCCCTTCACACCGGAAATGCTGAATCTGATTTGGGGGCAGGTCGGCCGGATCGTCGGCGAAAAGTTTCCGTTCCTCGGCAATCACCTGAAATTCGCACTTTCGCCAGCAATTTTCGGGCCAAATACACTGGTAATCCGCTATTTGCCACGCTATAATCAACCTTACGAGGCGTGTGCCAGCGAGGCGAACATCCAACGCCTCCAGGATGCCTTGCGGGCCGTCACCGGTCAACCGGTCGCCGTCCGGGTCGAACTCGCTGCCGGACCGGACGCCCCGCCCGAACCCGACCGGCCCGCGATAACCGCCGGCCCGCCGGCGGCCGCCCGCCGGCAGCAGTTGCTCGACCTGCCGCTGATCAAGAAGGCCCGGGAGGCATTGGGTGCCCAGGTGACCCGGATCGACGACGGATTCCTACCGGCCCCGCAGCCCCGGCCGCCAGCACAAACCGGGCCGGACGCCGATACTCCCGACGCCGCCCCCGAGGAGGACTGACACCATGTTCGATGGGCTGAAGGGGATGATGAGCCTCCTCGGCAACCGGGGGAA
>JAIEQN010000777.1 GCA_019747685.1 Gemmataceae bacterium | reverse complement strand
CGAGCCGGTGGCGGTGGTGCCGAAGGACGAGCCGCTCCCGCCCGGCCCGGCCCCGGCCGCAGTGTCGCCGGCGGCCGACGGGGTGGCCCGGCCCCGGACGGCGGAGGAGTTCGCCCAGGCCCTCGCCGACGGGGCCGCCCGGGTCGAACTGCCGGCCGGGGCGACGATCGACCTGACCAAGCTCGACCGACCGGCGACGTTCCAGGGTGATGCGTTCCACCTGACGGCGGCCGCCGGCACACCGATGCCGCGGGTGCGGGTGACGGCCTACCCCGCCGACCAGCCCGGCCCGGGGGCGCTAGCCGTCCAGGCCCCGGTGGCCACGGTGGCCGGGGTCTGGTTCGAGGTCGTGCCCCCGCCCGCCGCCGACCAGCCGGCCGACGGCGGGCCGGTCGGGCTGGTCGTGTCGGACGCCCGGCAGGTCGAGTTCCGGGACTGCGTCTTCCTCCCGGCCGAGGGCGGCCGCTTCGCGGACCCGCTCACGGCCGTTGCCATCGGCCGGGCCGAAGCCGGTGTCACCGTCCGGGCCGAGCGGTGCCTGTTCGGGCCGGTGGCGGTCGGGCTGCGGGTGCCGGGGCGGTCAACCGTGGAGGTGACGGACGGCGGGTTCGTGCCGACATCGGCCGGGGTGTTGGTCCGCGGCGACGGGGCGGCCGGGGCGGACCCGGCGACGGTCCGGCTCGACCGGTCGTCCTTCGCCCTCGACCCCGGGTCGGCGGCGGTGGCGGCCGAGGGGCTGCCGGCCCCGCCGGTTCGGGTGACGGCCGGGAACTGCGTGTTCGCCCCGGCCGCCGCGACCGACGGCGGGTTCCCGGCCAATCTGTTCGCCGCCCGGCCGGGGGCGGTCGTCCGGGTGCCGGACCGGCCGGCCGGATTCCAGCTCGACGCCGCGGCCGCCCGGCCGAACGTCTTCTACCGGGTCGACCCGGTGGCGGCCGGGCTGCGGACGTACCCCTGGGCTGAGGGCGCTGCCCCCGGGCTGCCGGTGTCGGCCGGCGGGTGGGTGGGGTTGCGGCAGCGGCCGTGGGACGCCGACGGGCCGATCCTCACCTCGCTCGCCGGCCCCGACCCGTGGCGGGCGTTCCGGCTCCGGCTAACCGACCCCGACCTGTTCGTCCCCGACAAGGCGGTCTGGGTGGCGGGTGCCCGGTTCGCCCCCGAGCCGGGGACCGGCGGGCCGGTCTACCCGGGGCCGTGGCCGCCGACCAAGCCGGCCGCGGTCGTCGCCGGGGTGAAGGTGTGGTGGCCGAAGCCGCCGGCCGGGACATCCCTCCGGGCCGGCGAGTACGACGACCTGGTCAAGCTCTTGCGGGACGCCCGGTCCGGGGACACCGTCCTGATCCGGGCCGACGGGCCGGTCCCGGTCGAGCCGGTGATCGTCGAGCCGCCGAAGCCGGCCGGCGGGGCCGACCGGGCCGACTTTCACCTGACGTTCAAACCGGACCCGCGGTCCCGCCCGGTCCTGGTCCCGTCCCCGTCCCGGGACCTCAACCTCTCCCTGTTCCGCATCCGCGAGGGGCGGGTGGCGTTCGAGGGGCTGGAGTTCCGGCTGGCCCCCGGGCCGGACCAGGAGGCGGTGGCGGCGGTCACGGTGGTGGCCGGCCGGGGGTGCTCGTTCACCCGCTGCGTGTTCACCCTGGAGGAAGGGGACGACGGGTCGGCCGCGGCCGTCGCCCTGGCCGAGGCCGGGCGGGAAATGAAGATGGACGGCCCGGGCGGGCGGGCGGTCCCGCGGGTGTCCTTCGACGGCTGCCTGATCCGGGGGAAGGGCCGGGGGGTGTGGGTGCCGGCCAGCCGGCCGTTCCACCTCGACCTGGAGCAGTGCGTCACCGCCCTGGACGGGCCGGTCGTCGGGGTGAAGGCGGCCGGCCGGGACCCCGGCGGGGCGGTCCCGGCCGCGGTCCGGCTCTCCCGGGTGACGGCCCTGCTCGGCGGTCCGGTGGTCGAGCTGCACGCCGGCCGGGTCGGGGAAATGCGGGCGACCGGTCTGGTCCCGGTCGAGGTGACGGCCGACGGGTGCCTGTTCGCGGCCGTCCCGGGGGCCGGCCGGCCGGTCGCCGAGGTGGTCGGGGCCGACCTGGACAAGGCCGACCCGAACCGGGTGCTCCGGTGGGACCGCGGCGACGCCCCGAATCGGTACGCGAACTTCGACTCGGCGGCCGCGGCGGCGGTGGTCCGGCCGGGGGACGGCCCGGACCGGGAGTGGGGCTGGACCGACTGGATCGCCTTCGCCCGGGAGGTCGGCCGGCCGGTCGGGCGGGTGGTGTTCGCCGACGGCCCGGACGGGCCGAAGGACCTGGCGTCGGTCGCCCCGGCGGACCTCCGGGTCCGGTCGGCCGACTTCCCCGGGCTGATGACCGGGGCCAAGCCGGGCGACGCCGGGGCCGACCCGGAGAAGGTGGCCCGGCCTTTGGAGTAGTGGGCAGTGGCGGTGGGCAGTCAATCCGTCCGCCCGTCCGCCGGCTGCCCACTGCCTACTTCTTCTTCGCGGCCGGCTTCTTCCCCGCCGGCTTCTTGGCGACGGCCTTCGCCGGCTTGGCAGCGGCCGGTTTCTTCGCCGCCCCGGCCTTACCCTTCTTGAAGATGGCGTCGTACCCGGCGCTGAACTTCCCGTCCTCCGCCATCCCGACCCGGACGATGCTCACGGCCTTTCCCCTCCCGGTGGTGGTGTGCGGTGTAGTCTAGCGCCGGCCCGCCGGTTCGTCACGCCCGGGTCTCGCACAGGCCGGGAGGCCTGTGCCACCAGGAACATGGCTCTGGTGGCACAGGCCTCCCGGCCTGTGAGGTCCTACTTCCCGGCCGCGAACCGGAACAGGATTTCCGCGGCCGGCTCCAACTGGGCCAGGTCGATCCACTCGTCCTTCGTGTGGGCCTGGGCGATGTCCCCGGGGCCGAACACCACCGCCGGGATGCCGGCCTCGGCGAGCGTCGAGGCGTCGGTCCCGTAGGGGACGGCCCGGACCCGGTGCCGGCCGGCGACCGCGTCGATCGCCGCCCCGAGCCGGGCGACCAGCTCCCCGGACCGCTCCCCGCTCAGCGGCGGGCACGGGGCGTGGGCGTCCGACACCGTCACCGGGAAGTCGATCGCCGGGTCGGCCCCGAGGACGGTCTCCAACTCGGCCCGGGCGGCGGCCGCGTCCTCGCCCGGCAACAGCCGCCGGTCCACGTCGATCCGGCACCAGTCCGGGACGGTGTTCGGGGACGCCCCGCCGGCGATCCGACCGACCGACAGCGTCCGGGGTCCCAGGACCGGGTCTTCGGGCCGGCCGCGCAACTCGCCGGCGTACCGCTCCAGGGCGGCGATCACCCGGGCCATCCGGTAGACGGCGTTCACCCCGTCCTCCGGGCGGGAGCTGTGGCAGGCCCGGCCGGCCGTCTCGGCCCGCCACCGGACCACCCCCTTGTGGGCGGTGACGATGTCGAGCACGGTCGGCTCGGCGACCACGGCCGAGTCGGCCCGCAGCCCCCGGCGGACCATCTCCTGCACCCCGAGGAACGAGTGTTCCTCGTCCACCGAGTAGGCCAGAATCACCCGGGCCGACCCGGCCGGGCGTTCGCGGACCAGCCGGGCGAACGCGGCCAGCATGACCGCCCCGCCGGCCTTCACGTCGCAGGCCCCGCGGCCGTACATCCGCCCGCCCTCGACGACCGCCCCGAACGGCTCGACGGTCATGCCGTCGACCGGAACCGTGTCCTGGTGGGCCTCGAACACGGTGGTGAACGGCGGCGTCCCCGGCGGGTCGTAGGCGGCGACGAGGTTGTCCCGCCCCGGGGCGACCGGCTGCCGCTCGACCGGGACCCCGAGACCGTGGAGGTGGGCTTCCAGGTACGCGGTGACGCGGTGCTCGTACAGGATGTCAGGGGGGAGGTCCGTGCGCCCCATCGGGTTGACCGACGGGAGGCGGACGAGTTCGGCGAGCAGTTGCGGCAGCGGCGGGAGCATGGGGCTATTGAACCACACCGCCGGCCCGGCCGCTACGGGGGCGGTCCGGCGGGGGCGGGATGGCCGGCTCACGGGGCGGCCAGGGCGACCTGGAGCCAGGCCCGGGCGTACCGCCACATCCGGTCGGCGGTGGCCGGGGAGACGCCGAGGGCGGCCGCCGCCTCGTCCCCGGTCAGCCCGGCGAAGAACCGCAGCTCGACCAGCTTGGCGTGGTCCGGCTTGGCGGCGGCGAGCTTGGTCAAGGCTTCGTCCAGGGCGACCAGTTCCGGGTCCGGGAGCGGGGCCGGGAGGTCCGGCAGCTCGACCCGGGCGGCCCCGTCCCCCCGCTTGGCGGTCAGCTTGGCCCGGGCCCGGTCGACCAGGATTCGCCGCATGGCGGTGGCGGCGGCCCGGAGGAAGTGGCCGCGGTCCTGCCACTCGACCCCGGCGGCGGCCAGCCGCAGCCAGGCCTCGTGGACGAGGGCGGTGGCGTCCAGGGTGCCGCCGGCCGGCTCGGCCGCCAGCTTGGCCGCGGCCACCCGCCGGAGGTCGTCGTACACCAGCGGCAGCAGCTCGGCGGGCGACATCGGGCGGTCCGCTCAGGGGATCCACAGGTCGCGGCAGGCCTGCTCGTAGCTCCGCTCCAGGTCCAGCGGGACGTACCGGGTCGGGGTCAGCCACAGCGGCAGCGTGGGCAGCGGCCGGCCGACGGTCAGGGTGTGCGACCACGTCTCCAGGAGGGCGTCCGTCTCCCCGCGGGGCACCCACCGGCAGGAGGCGGCGTACAGCGGCGGCGGGTCGCCGCTCATCGGGTCGGCGGCGGGGTGCCCGACGAACGCCATCAGCTCGGCGTACAGGTTGAACCGGCGGGTGGTGACGAGGTCGACGATGCTGACCGCCACCCCACTCCGGAGCAGGGCGGCGCACTTCCCGACGAACGCGTTCCGCTTGTCCGGCCGGTCCTTGTTCGCCGGGCTGACCAGCTCGATCGCCGCGACCAGCGTCCGCCCCCGCTCGGCGTCGTACACCCGCACCTCGTACTCGTCGTCGTCCGGCAGTTCCGTCTCGACGGCTACGCTCGGGCGGGCGGGCGCCCACGCGGCCGTCGCCGCCCCGCCGCCCTCGCCGGACGGCCCGGCGGGCGGGGCGCCGTCCTTCTCGTAGGCGGACACGTCGACCTCGACCCGGGCGCCGGCGTGGACCTTCGGCCCGGCGACGTACCCCGGCGGGAGCACCGCCCGCAACTGCTGGACGATGACCATCGGCCATCCCCCGTGGAACTCCTCCCACGTCAGGAGGTCGTTCACCGGGGAGTGGAAGTGGTCGCGGAGCGGCATGATGGGGCCTCCGGGGTCACGGCCTATCTTACCACCGGCCGCGGGGGTGGGGCGGTCGAGCACCTGCCGGCAGGCTATCCGGGGTGCCGGCCGCGGAACGCTTCCTCGGTCCGGATGGCGACGATCGCGGGCCGGTTCATGGCGAGGGCGAAGGCCGTCGCCCGGCCGGTCGGGGTCAGCCCGACCGCCCGCGGCCCGTCCCACCGGAAGTGGTCGGCCCAGGCCTGGGTCCGGGGGTTGAACAGCGGCACCTCGGCCAGCGAGTCCGGGTCCGGGGCGGTCTGCTTGGCCCACTTCCGCAACGAGCAGGAGACGCACGCCAGGGCCAGGTTGTCGGCCTCGGTCGGGCCGCCCGCGGCCCGGGGCGTGACGTGGTCGATGTGGAACGTCGCCTCCTGGCCGAGCTGGGACAGCCGGCAGTACTCGCACCGGCCGGCGGCCCGCAGGGCCACCGCCTCGGCCAGGGGCCGGGGGATGTCGCTCACCCGGCCGCCCGCTCGGCCCGCAGCTTCAGGTGGGTGAGCAGGTCGGCCATGCTGACCAGCCCCTCGGCCTCGGCCCCCTCGTCCTCGGTCAGCGGGTGGCCGGCGTCTTGCCGGTCGAGCAGGGCCTGGAGCCGCTTCTGGAGCCCGTGCGGCAACCGGAACCGGCTCAGGTCGTCCGGCAGCTCGACCTCGATCGTGACGGACATCGCGTCTCCTCCGGGACGCCCCTATCTTACCACCGGCCGCGGGGGCGGGGCGAGGTGGGGCGGCGGGGCCTTCACCCCCAGCTCGGCCAGCAGCGCCCGGAAGTCGGCCCGGTCGCGGAGGGCGTCGAGGTCGGCGTCCTGCTGCAGGTGGGCGGCGTCCTTGTAGCCCGCCGCCACGGCCTTCCGCAGCCGGTCCATCGCCCGGTCGGCGTCGGCGGCCGCCTCGGCCGGCTGATCCTTCTTGGCATACACCCCGGCGGCCACCGCCCGGAAGCAGGCGGCGTTGTAGAGGTCGTCGGGGCGGTCGAACCCGAACCCCTCCCACTTCTCGGCCGTTGCCCGGCACCCGGCCGGGTCGCCGGCCTTCTGGAAGTGCATCGCCCGCTCGATGCAGACCCTGCCGACCCAGTCCGGGTGAGCCCTGCCCTTGGCGTGGGCGAGGAACTCGTCGGTGACCCGGAGGGCGTCCGCGTGTCGGCCCACCTTCGTGTAGCTGTGGGCCAGGTTGTTCAGGCTTCGCAGGGTGTTGATGTGGGTCGGCCCAAGGACCGCCTTCCGGCCGGCGGTCGCCGCCTCGTCCAGCCCGACGGCGTCGGCGTCACGCCCCACGGCCCTGTAGTCGATGACCAGGTTGTACATGCACATGAGCGTTTGCGGGTGGTCGGCCGGGTACACCCGCTTGTAGGCCGCCAGCACCTCTTCCCGCAGCTTCACGCAGTCGGCCAGGCGGCCCAGTTGGGCGTAGCTCGAGGCCAGGTTGTCCATGTTCATGAGCGTATGCGGGTGGTCGGCCGGGAGCATCCGCCTGTGGGCCGCCGCCACCTCCTCCTGCAGTTTGAGGGCGTCGGCGTGCCGGCCCTGGTCGGCGTAGCTGCCGGCCAGGTTAAGCATGGTCGGCAGCGTGCCCGGGTGTTCCGGGCCGAGTAACCGCTTCTGGGCGGCCAGGGTCTCCTCCAACAGCGCCCGGCCGTCCGCGTGCCGGCCCCGGGCAAACTGTCTGATGGCCAGGCTGTTCATGCTGTCCAGTGTGTCCGGGTGTTCCGGGCCGAGTACCCGCCGGCGGGCGGTCAGCACCTCCTCGACCAACTTCAGGGAGTCGATATGACGGCCCAGGGCGGAGTAGCAGCGAGCCAAGTCGGCGAGGCTCATGAGCGTGTCCGGGTGGTCCGGGCCGCGTCGTTCGGCGTAGATTGCCCGCGCCCGCTCGTACTGCTCGGTCGCCGTCTTGGCGTCGCCAAGATAATTGAATGTTAGGCCCAGCGTCATCCGCAGCCGGGCTTCGACCAGCGGCTGGTCCTGGAACCCCGCGGCCACCGCCGGCAGGGCGGCGGCGATGGCGTCCCGCAGGGTCACGTCCTTGCCCAGCCCGCCGCCCTGCCCCTTCGGCCGGGCGGCCGCGAACACCTTGTCCTCGAAGAACTGCACCAGGGCGTCCGACTCCTTCGCCTTCTCCTCCGCCACCCGCTTCTGCTCGGCCTCGGCCGCCCGGGCCTTCTCCTTCTCGTCCCGCTCGGCCACCGCCTTGGCCCGCTCGTCCGCCTCGGCCTGCCGGGCGGTCTCGGCGTCCCGACGGGCGGCGTCGGCCCGGACCAGCCCCCACGTCGTCCCGACGATGCCGGCGACGAGCGCGAACAGGACCAGCCCGGCGGCGACCACTTGCGGCCGGTTCCGGCGGACGAACTTGCGGACGCGGTAGGCCGTGCTCGGCGGGTGGGCCAGCACCGCCTCGCCGGCCAAGTACCGCAGCACGTCGGCGGCGAACCCGTTGGCCGTCTCGTACCGCCGGGAGCGGTCCTTCTCCAGCGCCTTCATGACGATCCAGTCCAGCTCGTTCCGCAGCAGCCCGGTCAGCTTCCGCGGCTCGGTCCCGCGGTTGGCCGACAGGGTCGGCAGGGCGTCGGCGGTGGACAGCTTGGTGCTCGGCCGGGGGGGCTCCTCCTCCCGCACCACCCGCAGCACCTCCAAGAGCCCCTTCTGTTCCAGGTCCTTCCGCGAGAACGGCGGGCTGCCGACCAGCAGCTCGTACAGGAGCACCCCGAGGGCGTACACGTCGCTCCGGGTGTCGATGTCCAGGTTGTTGAGGGTGGCCTGCTCGGGGGACATGTACTGGGGGGTGCCGACCACCCCGCCGAACCCGGTGTCGATGGTCCGCTCGGTGAGCGCCCCGCCGGTCGCCTTGGCCACCCCGAAGTCGATCACCTTGGGCACCGGCTTGTCGTCGTACAGGGCGACCAGGACGTTGCTGGGCTTGAGGTCCCGGTGGATGACCCCCTTCTGGTGGGCGTGCTGGACGGCCTGACACACCGGCACGAACAATTCGAGCCGCTCCCGCGGGGTGAGTTTCCGCTGGTCGCAGTAGTCGGTGATCGGGACGCCCTTGACCAGCTCCATCACGAAGTACGGCCGGCCGTCGTGGAGGCCGCCGTCCAGGACCTTGGCGATGTTCGGGTGGTCCATCAGGGCCAGGGCCTGCCGCTCGGCCTCGAACCGGGCCAGGACCTGCCGGCTGTCCATCCCCGGCTTGATCAGCTTGACGGCCACGAACCGCTTCACGGGCTCCGTCTGCTTGGCCCGCCAGACGGCCCCCATGCCGCCCTCCCCGACCGGCTCGACCAGGGTGTACTTGCCGCCGATCACGGCCCCGGCCTTTTCGTCCCGGCCGGGGTAGTCGGCGGTCGGGGCGGGCCCGGCCGGCCCGAAGGTGCGGGTGCCGTCGGGCGGCTGGTCGGTCGTTCGGTCGAGCGGCGATTGGGGTTGGGCGTCGGCCGCCAGCAGGGCCTCGACCCGGGCCCGCAGGGCCGGGTCCGGGCACTCGCGGTCCAGGAACGCGGCGCGGTCCGCAGGCGGCAGGCCGACGGCCCGCTCGAACAGGGTCTCTTCGCTCATGGGTTGGCCCTCCACCCCCACTAGCGAGAATACCGGCGGCGGAGCGTCAGTGAAATGCCCCGGGCTGCGGGGCGGGTTTGGCCGGGCGCGTCGGTCTGACGGTGTTTCTTCCGGCCGAGTCAGGATGGTTCAGGCGTGGGGTGTGTCTCCCGCCTGGAACCAATGAGGGCGGTCCGAGCGTCGGCGGCGTGGCGGGCGGTCGGGGGCAGGCGTATAACGCCCACCACCCGAACCCCCACCGGACCGCCATGAAGATCCACGAGTACCAGGCCAAGGAGCTGCTCGCCGCTGCCGGGGCCAACGTCCCCAGGCACGTCGTCGTGCGGACGCCCGACGAGGCCGCAGCAGCCTTCGACCGACTCGCCCAGCCCGGCGGCGGGGTCATGGTCAAGGCGCAAATCCACGCCGGCGGCCGCGGGGCCGGGCAGCTCAAGGGGCACGCCGACAAGCTCGGCGGGGTGAAGTTCGCGTCGTCGAAGGAGAAGGCCCGGAGCATCGCCGAGACGATGCTCAAGTACCCGCTCGTGACCAAGCAGACCGGGCCGGAAGGGCAGCCGATCAAGACGCTCATCGTCCAGGCCGACGCCGAGCCGGCGAAGGAGTTCTACGTGGCGATGGTGTTCGACCGGGCGATCGGCCAGCCGGTGCTGATGGCCTCGGCCGCCGGCGGGATGGACATCGAGGAGGTGGCCCACAAGCACCCGGAGAAGATTCTGCGGGTGCCGGTGTCGCCGGAGGCCGGGTTGCAGCCGTTCCAGGCCCGCCGGCTGGCCTACGAACTCGGGTTCACCGGCGACCAGGTGGCGAAGGCCGGGAAGATCATGCTGGCCTTGTCCAAGGTCTACCTGGCGACCGACGCCAGCCTCGCGGAGGTGAACCCGCTGGCGGTCACGAAGGCCGGGGACGTCGTCGTGCTGGACGCGAAGGTCGACTTCGACGACAACGCCCTGTTCCGCCACAAGGACGTCGAGGGCCTGCGGGACCCGGCCGAGGAGAACGAGGTCGAGACCCGGGCGTCGGCCGTCGGCCTGAACTACATCCAGCTCGACGGGACCATCGGCTGCCTGGTCAACGGGGCCGGGCTGGCGATGGGGACGATGGACATCATCCAGTACCACGGCGGCAGCCCGGCCAACTTCCTGGACGTCGGCGGGGGCGTGGACGACGCCCGGGCGGTCGAGGCGTTCCGCATCCTCCTGGCCGACCCGAAGGTGAAGGGCATCCTGGTGAACGTGTTCGGCGGGATCGCCAGGTGCGACACCATCGCCAACGCCCTGGTCAAGGCCGGTAAGGAGCTGGGGTTCAAGGTGCCGGTGGTGGTCCGGCTGGAGGGGACGAACGCCCAGCTCGCGCGGGAGATTCTGGAGGCGGCCAAGGCCGACCTGCCGACCCTGCGGACGGCCGCCGACCTGACCGCCGCCGCCAAGCTGGTGGTCGAGCTGAGCAAGTAACCGGGAGGGCAACGGATGCCGACGACCGCCGCGACGGGGATGACGGCCGAGGAGTTCTACGACTGGGCCAACCGGCCGGAGAACGACGGGAGGCGGCTCGAACTCGACGAGGGAGAGGTGGTCGAGATGCCGTCGCCCGGCGAAGTCCACGCCTACGTCTGCGGGTTCGTCGTCCGGGTGTTGACCGAGTATCTCATCCGCCGCCGAAGCGGCTACCTGCTGACGAACGACTGCGGGTTGATCGTCCGCCGCCGCCCGGACACGGTCCGCGGCCCGGACATCATGCTGTTCCTGGAGAACCGGACCCTCGACCAGATGAGCCGGGGCTTCTGCGAGCGGGTTCCGCCGCTGGTGGTCGAGGTCTTCTCGCCGTCCGACCGGCCGGGCCGGTTGAACCGCCGGATCGACCAGTACCACCGCCGCGGCGTCGCCCTCGTCTGGGTCGTTTATCCCGAGGAGCGGACGGTCAACGTCTGCCGGCCGGACGAGTTCCCGAAGGTGCTGGACGAGACGGACGAGTTGACGGGCAACGGCATCCTGCCGGACTTCGCGTGCCCGGTCCGGGACCTCTTCGGGTTCCCCGACCTACCGCCCACCGCCCCGACCCCCAGGCCCTCTCCGGCCCCCAAGCGCCCACGGAAAGGCCCCCGGAAATGACTCCGCCCCGACCGGCCGTCGTGCTCGCCGTCGCTGTCGCCCTCGCCGGGTGCGGCAAGCCGCCCGCCCCGAAGCCGGCCGACCAACCGGCCGACACCAAAGGAAGCACCCCGGCCCCGGCCGACAAGGGGACTGCGCCACAAGGGGCCACGTCGCCCCGGCCGCCGGCCGGCGGGCCCGGGCCGGTCGGCCCGACCGACCCGGCCCAGCAGGCGGCCGAG
>JAIEQN010000605.1 GCA_019747685.1 Gemmataceae bacterium | reverse complement strand
ACCCTGGACGCGGAAGCCGCCCTGCGGGTGCTGGCCTACAGCATCCGGCGGTAGATCGGATGTCTTCAACACGGCAGATGTCCACCCAATCCTTTTCGCGCTCGGTCTCCTTCGCACGAAGGAGGTCGGGAAGCGAGAGGAAGTCGCACACCCGCCCGCCGTAAGAGCCGGACTCGCGGCGGGCGTACAACTCGTCGAAGGGCGGGAGCAGGTGGTTTTCCTTCCAGAACTCCAGCCACTCCTCGCGGCCGCTCGCGAGCGTACCGATCTGGAATCGGCGGAACGCATCCGCCCGCCAGCTCGGCACCTCGACGGGGCCGCGTGCCCGGAGCCAGTCGGACCGAGGCAGCCGCTCGGCGAGGTCGTCCCAGCAGTCCGGGGCGAGGTGGAGGTCGAAGTCGTCGGTCATCCGGTCGAGACCGTAGTAGCGGACCGCGTGCCCGCCCATGACGAGGCACCGGACGCCGACCGCCTCCAGGGCGGTGACGACCTCGGCGAGCTTCTGGTCGGGGGTCACAGGAGCGAGTCCTCCCACCCGCGACCGCCGTGGGCGGCGAGGAGCTGCATGAGCGGGTGGCGGAGGAGCGCGTCGTCGTCGAGCGGGCTGGCGATGAGCCGGGAGATGTCGTCGAGCGAGCCGTCGAGGTACAACTCCTCGGCGTCGTGGAGCGTGGAAGCGCGGCCGACCAGGATCAGCCGCAGGACGGGATCGTCGGTGACGCCGGGGATGTGTTCGTGTTCAGGTGTCATGCCTTTCGTCCAGGGCCGCGTGCCCCAGGACTGATTGTATCACGGGCTGGTGGCGGGCGGAACCGGGCCGCGGTCAGTGAACGGGCCGGCGATCCGTGTCGTTCGGGAGGATGCGGCCCACTTCCCTCGCCGAGCGGTCGAGGAGCCACAGGGCCTCGCGGCGGTGGCCGCTCACGACGAGCGCCTGAACGCACCGCGCGTCGATGTCGCCGAGGACGGCCCAGAAGCCGACCCGTTCCCCGCCATCCAGGCCCGAGCGGCGGACGAGCGAAAGGGTGTCGTCCCGCTCCGGCTGGAGGACGGTGAGGCCCTGGGGGGAGGCAATTCCAACATAGGCTTTCGGCATCCCTCCTCGTAACACGGGCGGCCGGCGGATTTCAACGACAAACGCCGGGCGTGGTGTGGCGAGGACGCACGACACGACCGCCGACTCGGACCGACGTGCCTGTGAACGGCTTGAAAATGCTACACCTACCGCTACACCTAAAGTAGCCACTTGGTGAACACCCTCCCGGCACTACCTACAACCCGTTACGGACATGGTGGTTGCGGAGAGTGGCTGTGTCCCACCTTGGTCTCGGCACCGCTTTGCTAAAGCGGCGTACGGGTAAAACTGTACCGCGGGTTCGAATCCCGCCCTCTCCGCTGAGTTGGTGATTGGACGCCACGAAACCCCTGGGAAGCCAGGGGTTTTTCGTTTCCCCACCAACAGTCTTTCCGAGACACGGTGAGCCACTTCGGGGCGGGCCGAGACCCCCGTTGCTACACCTCGTGCCACACCTTTTTCGGCCGCGAAGAATGGGGCGTCCCCGAACCGGGAGCCCCCATGTCGCTGTTCACGCTGCTGAAGATCACCCGCACCCGCTACCTGCTCGGCAAGAAGCAGGTCCCGCCCGGGACGCCCGGGGCGGTCAAGGTGTCGCAGGAGTCGAAGCACTGGTACGCCTACCGTCGGGAGGGGAAGAAGCAGATCAAGGTCATGCTCTTTACGGATAAGGCGGCGAGCCAGTCGAAGCTGGCCAAGTTTAACACCGCCCTCGAGCGGGGCGAGGCCGGGATGACGGACCCCCGGAAGCCGCACCTCGACCGGGCGGCCGCCGGGCACCTCGACGAATTCCTCCCGGTCATGCGTGGGAAGGGGAAGTCGGCGAAGGACAAGGCCCGCAAGGAGGCCGTGCTCCGGGCCTTCGTGGCGACCCTGGGGCCGCTGTCCGGACTCTCCCACGAGGCGGTCGACCGCTACCTGGCCGGGGTGGGGGGTAGACCGGGAACAAGAAGAAGCACCTGTCCGCCATCTCGGTGTTCGTCGCCTGGCTGCTCAAGAAGGACCGGATCCCCGCCAACCCGCTCGACCGGGTGGACGTGCCCGGCGGCGACGAGAAGGCGAAGGAGCGACGGGCCCTCGCCGTCGAGCAGGTGCAGAAACTCCTCGACGCCGCCCGGGCCCGGCCGCTCGCCGCCTTCCACGAGCGGTACGGCACGGCGGTGAAGCCGACGGTCCGGCAGAAGGAGCGGGCCCAGGGGAAGCGGGACGCGACGGTGGCCAAGTACGCCCGGCTCGGCCGGGAGCGGGCCCTGGTCTACAAGACCGCCGTGTTCACGGGCCTCCGGCTCGGGGAGATCGCGGCCCTCCGGCCCTGCCACCTGGAACTCACCCACAAGCCGTTCCCCCGCGTCGAGGTGCCGGGGAAGCTGACGAAGAACGGGAAGCCGGCGAAGCTCCTGCTCGTCCCGAGCTTCGCGACGGAGCTGGCCGAGTGGATCGCCGAGACCAAGAAGGGGCCGGACGACCCGCTGTTCCACGTCCCCCGGGCGAGCGTCCGGATCATGCGGAAGGACCTGGAGCTCGCCGGCATCCCGTACAAGACCAGCCAGGGGGACGCCGACTTCCACAGCCTGCGGATGACCTCGAACGTCGTGCTCGGCCAGGCCGGGATCCCGCCCCGCATCTGCCAGCTCTTCATGCGGCACAGCGACATCCGGCTCACGATGGCCACCTACGACGACGAGTCGTTCCTGTCGCTGGAGGCGGCCGTTAAGGCAATGGACGGGCTCGGGCTGAAGTGATGCGAGAACTACAAAGACCCGGCCGGTGTTTCCGGCCGGGTCGATGAGTGCGAAGGGCTTAGGCGTCCTGGAGCCACAGCCGCGGGGTCGTGAACAGCTTCTCGACGGCGTCGCGGCGGAACCGGGGCTGCTTCCGGATCTTCACCTCGCCGAGCGGGTTCTGGCCCTTGGCCCGCCACATCGACCGCCACCGGTCGAGGGTGCGGGACGATACCCGGAGGAGTTCGCACGCCTCCTCCTTGGTCAACAGTGTGGCGCCCATGCTTCACCTCCTTCCCCTGCCACCGTGTGTTGAAAATGCCTCCGTGCCCGGTCCAGCCGTCCGTGTCACGAACTCCTGCCATTAGCCGGCCAGCGGCAACGGCACCCGGCCCGCCGGGACCTCCGGCACGAGTTCAGTGGCCAGCCGCCGCCGCTCGCGGGCGGGGGCGACCGGCACCGCCCGCGTCTCCGGCATCTCGTCGTACGTGCGGCCGTCGAGCAGCCGGCCGGACGCCTTCTTGTTCCGCCCGCCGTTCTGCTTGTGGAAGAACTTCGCCCCGTGGGCTTCGCACCGGTCCCGTGCGGCCAGCGCCCAGGCCGGGTCGAATGGCCGGGCCCGGGGCCCGGACTCGCCCCCGGTGATCACCCTGTCGATCCCGGAGAGATCCAGGTCGACCGGGCCGAGGAGCGGCTCGACGGACAGGAACTTTACCCGCGCCCCGGTCCCCCGGAGGTGGTCCACCCGGTAGGCATAGGGCTGGCTCTCGACCGACACCCCCATCCACAGGTTGCCCGGCCAGTCGAGGTCGGGCGAGAGGACCGCCAGCCGCGCGGCTCGCTTCGTGAGGGCCTGGTAGGTGTGCCATGGGGTCGCCCGCATGACGGCGAACGCCCGGCGGATGAACTCCACCGGCACGTCCCCGTGGAACAGGTCGGAGAGGGAGTTGACGAAGACCTTCTTCGGTACGGCCCATTCGAACGGGACGGCCAGCCGCTCGGGCAGGAGGCGGACCACCCCGGTCCAGTTCAGGACCCCGTTGTCCTGCCGGTACGCCAGCCCCCGGTTCGCCCCGGACACCTTCGGGTTCGGGTTCCCGGCCATCCGCAGCACGTCCTTGACCGCGTAGCACCCGGCGCACCCGGGCGACACCTTGTCGCAGCCGAGTAGGAAGTTCCAGGTCGCGTTCGTCCACTCGATGGTCGACACGGTGCTCATGGGGTCTGCCTCCTGGATGAGGGGCATCATGCCCGGACCGGCCGTCCCTGTCGAACCACCGTCAGTTCGTCGGATTTGACGGGTTGACACGTTGACACTTTCCCGGCCCCGTCACTGGGGCTCGGCCAGCCGCCGGTAGAACGCCCGCTCGGACTTGCCGGTCCGCTTCACCCATTCCCGGACCCGGTCCTCCCGGGCGGGGTGGCCGGCGACGATCTCCCGGACCAGGACCCGCTCGCCCGCCTTCCGCTCGGCCCGGGTCGGCCCGGGGTCGGCCGGGGCGGCGTCGACGAGCTGCTCCTCGACTGCGGCCGTCACCAGGTCCCGCCAGTGGGTCTCGGCCTCGTTGTCCGTCCACTGCTGCCAGCTCGGCAGGGCCTTGTCGACGAACACCCGGAGGTCGAGGCGGCAGCCGACCCGGAGGGACTCGGCGATCACGTGCCGGGCGACCTCCCCGGCGGCCGGCGGGGGGAGGCCGGCCGGCCCGCCGTCGGCGACGTCCAACATGAGGGCCGCGAGCTGGGCGTCGGTCGGGTCGTACCGCAGGACGGTCACCCGGCTCTTGAACGCGTCCAGGACGTCCCCCTGGTGGAGCTCGACGTTGCTCGCGCACACCACCCCGCCCTGGAACTGGACCCGGTCCTCACGCCCCCGCCGGCGGTACCGGACCACCCGGGTCCTGGTCCGGTCGCCCGGGTCCGGGTGCTCGAGGGCGGCCAAGAGGATTGGCAGGGCGACCGGGCTCTTGAACACGCTCCCGACGTCGTCCAGGACGACCACCTCGGCCGGGTTGTCGGCCAGCAGCTCGAACAGCCCGATCGGGGTCAGGTGGCCCCGCTGGTAGACGTGGACCTCGCCTTCCTCGGCGAGGACCCGGCGGACCGTTCGGGTCTTCCCGGTCCCCGGCCGGCCGTACAGGTAGAACCCGGTGGCGTACCGGTGGACCACGGACCGGACGTTGTCCCGGATGATGGCCTGCCGGCGGTCCAGGGCGGCCGACAGGGCCCGGCGGTTCGCGAGGATCTCGTCGAGCGTTTGTATTTCGGCCACGGGGCCTCCAGGGGGTTGGGGTGGGGGCGGCGGGGCTTTCGTGCCCCGGAATGCCGTCCGTGTCAGAACGGGATGTCGGGGTGCGACGGCCACCGAGGCGGCCGCCCCTCCCGCCGAGCCCACTCGGTCTGCAGGTCGCGGTCGGCCAACTCGGTCGCCTCGCCGCCCTCGACCACGCACCAGATGGTGATCCCGGCCCCGGGGCGGCCGAACACGTAGTCCCCGAGGCCATCCTCCCCCGGGTCGCCCCGCTCCCGGATCCCGATCACCCCGCCCTCGGCGATCCGCCGCTCGGCCTCGGCCCGGGCGGCCTCCGCGGACGTGGCGTTCACGCCCCGGACCGAGAACCGCTTGCCGCCCTTCAGGAACCAGACGAGGTAGTGCCGGTTCACTGCCCCTCCCCCTTCCCGTCGTCCGTTCCCGGGGCGGGCGGCCAGCTCGGCGTGCTCGGCGGGTAGGGGATGATGACCCACATGGTGACCAGGCAGTTGGCCATGAGGCTCGCGACGATCGCGGCCAGCCCGGCGCACAGGGCGGCGTGGGGGTCGGAGTCCTTGAGAGTCACGAACACGATCATGTGGACCGGGAGGTAGACAGCGAGCCAGAGGCATAGGGCCGTGTTGCAGGCGAGGTACCGCGGGCGCGATGGCGACGGCATGGGTTGGTCCCCCGGGGTTGGGGGGCGTCCGTGCCCCGGGGTGTGGTCGGTCGGCGGTCAGTCCGGGTGGCCCTTCCCGTTCCCGTTCTTCAGCTGGGCGGCCCGCTGGAGCCGGGCCTCGACCCGGTCCATCAGGGTCCGCATCCCCTGGATGCTCAGGCTGATCCCCATCTCGTTCAGGACGATGAAGGTCTCGGCCAGCACCTCGCCGGCGACGGCCTTCGACAGGTCGGCGTTATTCGGTCGCATCGGTCGTCTCCCCGGGTGGGCCCAGCGGCCGGAGCCGCCGGGCGTGCATCCTCAAACGTCGCTCGTAATCTTCCAGGCCGGCCCGGACGACCGGGAGGAGCTCCCGGTAGGCCTCGACCATCTACTCCTCCCGGTCCCAGGCGAACCGCCCCACGACGGCCCGGCAGAGGACGGCCGCGGCGTCGGCGGTGAGGGAGTGGCTCACCGGTTCGCCTCCTCCGCCTTGGCCTTGAGGGCCTTGGTCAGTCGGTCCATCTGCTTCTGCTGGTCGATCAGGTCGGTCGAGTACCGGTGGAGCTGTTCGACCATCTCGGCGAGCTTCGGGTCGTTCAGGGTCGACGGCCAGGCGTCCAGGACCTCCGTCCACCCGCGGTGGGCGGCCGCCATCTTCCGGACCCGGGTCATCGACTCGGCCAAGGCGTCGGCCGGGCTGACCTTCTTCGGGTCCGGGGCGGTGAACACCTCCTTCAGCCGCCGCCGGCAGAGCTCGGCCGCCGCCCGGGCCAACTCCGCCTGGGTGGCGTACGCCTCCCGCTCGGCCGGGAAGGCGGCGGCCTCGGCCTTGGACAGCCGGTCCGCGGCCAGCTTGAGGTACAGCTCGGGGGCGGTCTCCAGCCCGGCCTTGAGGTTCGTCACGGCCGGGCCGACCCGGTCGTCGTAGACCTTGACCATCTCCTCGGAGCGCTTGAGCAGGGCGGCGTTGACCCGCTTCGCCGCCGCGACCGAGCGGTCGACCTTGTCCCACCCCTTCGAGTCCTTCTCCAGCTCGGCCACCGCCTTCCCCAGCTCGGCCATCCCTGCGGCCACCTGGGCGTCCAGGGCGTCGATCGCCGCCCCCGCATCCGCGGCGGTCGGGGGCCGACCCCCGGGGTCCCCGGGGGGCGGGTCGGCCGTGACCAGGTGGGTGTCGTGCCGCACGTGCCAACCGGACCCGCCCTTCTCGTACCTTGCCGGCGGGGGCATCCACGCCCACTTCCCGGTCCGGACGGGCGGCGGGGTGGTGGCTCGGGCCGGGGCGGCCGCCGGCCCGCCGTCGGTGGGGGTCGCGTCCTGCCGGGTCGGGGACTTCTTCCCGGCTCGGGCGGGTTCGGCCGGCTTCGGCTCCGACTTGGCCGGCGGGGGGTCGTTCCACGGCAACTGGGGGCGGCGGCCGCCTACGTTGTACCCGTCGACCGCCCCCGCCTGCTGCCCGAAGGCGGCCGGGGCGGCGGCCAGCAGGGCCGCCAGGGTCATCACTCGGCGCATCTCGACCTCCTACAACACGGGGACACGGACCGCACCCGACCCGCTCGCGCGAGTGGCTCATGCAGACGATCTTCCTGGGCCAGTGGCTGGCTCTCGAGGCCCCCCGGCACAACGTCCTGATGGTCGGCGGGCCCGGAACGGGAAAATCGTTGTTGCTTAAAATATTACTTTTATCTATTTCCGAGCTGATGCGGGAGCAGACCGGATTGAACCTCCACGTCCTCGACTTCGACACCAAGGGGGACCTGTACGACCTCGACCGGGCGTACCCGGACAACTGCCTCAAGTTCGACCTGGACCCCTTCGTCGAGGGGCACGTGTACGACATCATGGCCGAGGTCGATGACCCCCGGGACATCCGGGAGATGGCCGCCCTCTTCATTGACATCGCCGCCAACGAAACCCAAAAATTCTTCCCGCAGTCCGCAAGAAGCATCGCGACCAAGCTCTGGACCCGGCACTGGCTCGAGGCAAGCCGGGAGACCACCTTCGCCGACATCGTCCGCACCTGCACGTCCCTCAAGGCGATGCGGGAGGTGGCGGCCTCCCACCCGACGACAGAGGCGCTCCTGGCCCTGCTCGGGGACAACGAGGTCGGGCTGTCGATCGCCTCCACCCTGATCATGGAGATGGACCGGTTCGAGATCCCGGCCGCCCTGTACCAGAGCCGGCTGGCCCACCCGGCCGAGCCGGGCGAGGTCCGGGCGGTCAGCTCGAAGGTGGTGGACGAGTTCCCCCGGACGGTGACGCGGCTCCCGTTCAACCTGCAGTCCGTCGAGACGCTCTCGCCCCTCACCCGGCTGTTCCTGTCCCGGGCCCAGCAGCGGGTCCTCCAGCGGGTCGACCGGGAGCGGCTGGTGGTCGCGATCCTGGACGAGCTGGCCCTCCTGCCCGGCGGCGTCGACCTGTCCACCGGCGCGATCTTCGGCCGGGAGTGCGGGTGGTGTGAGGTGCTCGCGTTCCAGACTTTTCTTTCCGCCTTCAAGGCGTTCAATAAGGAGAACCTGGAGGCGACCATTTCGACCGCGAAGACGTTCATCTGCTTCCACCTGTCCGACCCCCAGGACGCCGAGCTGGCGGCCAAGCGGTTCTTCTCGTTCGAGGGCCTCGTCCGCGAGTACAGCGGGACCAGCAAGTCGGCGGCCGAGGCCTTCACCGACGGGTTCGCCGGCCGGGGCGGCGGCCCCACCGTCAACTGGTCGGAGCGGGTCCAAGAGGTCCAGAACGTCACCCCCGGGATGATCCAGGCCCTGAACGTCCCCGCCGCCGGCAACCCCGTCCTCGACTTCTACATGGTGACCGTCGGGGCCCGCCCGGCCCGGTTCACCATCCCGATCCACAAGCTCGTCGCGGCCTTCCGGCTGCCCCCGCCATCCGGCGTCCGCCCCCGGCCGCGGCCCGCCGGGGACATGATCCTGTTCCCCTGGACCGACGCCGACGAGGAGCGGCTCAAGCTCCCGCCGCCGGAGGCGGGCGACTAGCGCTTCCGCCCCCCCCACCCGAAGTGGCCCAGGTGCTCCCGCTGGGCCTCCCGGCCGGTCGTCCAGCCCCTCCCCCGGCCGTCGATCTCCCGGTACCGGGGCGGCCGACCGCCGCCGGACAGGAGCACCAAGACCAGGACGAAAACGAGGAACCACCACCCCTCCTCCATCGCACACCTCCTCGCTTCACTGGGGCTTCGCCAGCGGGTCGTCCGGCACCGGCGGGTCGGGCTTGGTCAGGGCGTAGGCGGCGGCCAGCAGGTACAGGCTCGGGGGCGTCCCCAGCCACACGCGGCGGACCAGGTCGAGGGCCTCCCCCTGGGCCGCCTCCCACGCGGCGTGCGGGAGCCCACCGAGACGGAGGCCGCAGACCAGGAGGAGCGGGGCCAGGTACCCCCAGGCCACCCGCTGCCGCATCGAGAGCTCCGGCCGGAACCGCTCGAACAGGTAGAACGCGGCGAGCCCGGCCCCGGCCGCCAGCCAGAGCGGGACCTTCCCCCCCGGCAGGGCGAGCGGCAGCCCGACCGCCAGGTGCACGGCACCGAGGGCCTGGACGGCGGCCGACAGCATGGTCTCGCGGCTGCTCACAGGTGGACCCCCCGGGTCGGGCTTTGCTTCTTCACCTCGGCCTGCCACAGGGCCCGGTACTGTTCCGCCGCCGGCCCGGCCATCAGGATCTTTGCCCCCTTCTCGGTGGCCAGCTCGACCACCGCCTTGACCGCCCCGGCGTCCCGCGGGTCCTTCGGGGCCAGCACGACCAGGTCGCCGGCGTTGACCTGGACGCGGGGCTTGGCCGCCCGGATGTGCTCGGCCGCCCCGAGCCAGTCGCCGAACGGCCCCTTCTGCCGGAGTCCCAGCCACAAGCTCCGCAGGTGCCCCGTCCGGGTCGCCGAGTCGACGAACCCCCGGGCCGACCACCCGGCCCGACCGAGCTTCGCGGCGACCGCCGGGTCGCCGACCACGTACACCCCCCGCCCGGCCCGCTCGTACGCCTCGACGGCCCGGCCGATGGTGCCCGTCTCGGACTGGGAGGCCCACCGGAGGCCGCCGCCCGCGCACAGCTCGTACAGGTCCCGCCTCTCGTCGGTAGTCAGACCCTGGGGGACGAGCGTCCCGACCACCTCCCGCTTGGAGAGCCCGGGCACCGCCGCCTTCCCGGCCCGGACGAGCGCCTCCCCGATCTGCCGCTCGACCTTGTCGCCGGCGGCCGGGGCGAACATCCGGGTGCCGTCCGGGTGCAGCGCGACCTCCTTAGCCCCGAGCCCCCGGGGGTCGGCCGTCGTCCGCCCCCACACCCAGTCCAGGACCTCCGGGCGGACGTGCGGGGTGCAGAGCTGGGCGGCGGTCGCCTTGACCGACCCCTCGGCGTACCGCAGGGCCCCGGAGGCGGCGTGCATGGCGAAGGCGCCCTTCACCGCCCCCGTCGCCATCCGCACCTGGATCGTCTCGTCCACCTTGACCAGGAACCCGCTCACCGCCCGGGTGGCCGCGGTGTTGACGGTCCCCTTCAGGTTGGCCAACGCCTCCCGCCACGGAACCACCCGCTTCGTCGTCTGGGCGGCGATACCCTGGGCTGCGGCGGCGGCCGCCCCCGGCCCGACGTTCGCCGCACCCGCCCCGGCCGCCCGCATCTTGGCCGCCCCTTGGGGGTGGGCCGTGTACCCGACGGCGGTGATGCTCTTTCCGTTGGGGACGCACAGGATTCCGTGGTCCCGGAGGGTGAACCCGAGGGCCTGGTTGTGGGCCGCCTGGGCTTCACCCTGGACCAACATCAACTTGTTGAAGTCGATGCTCCGCCAGCGCTTGCCGACCGGGTCCCACCCCTTCTTGAGGATGAAGAAGTCGCGGCTGACCTCGGCCTCGCCCGCCCGGTTGTTGTTGGCCGGGGCCACGACCGCCACGGGGACCACCCGCACGTACTCGCGGACCAGCTTGCCGGTCGCCTGGTCCTTCCGGGTGGTCTGCGCCACCGCCCGCTTGGCGAAAGTTCGCATCGCGGCCTCGAAGGCCGGGCGGTGGAGGTCCTGGCCGTCCTTCGCCGTCGCGAGCAACCCCTTGGCCTTCAGGGCGTAGGTCGCCACCGCCGGGAGCGAGGCGATCCCGGCCATCCCGTCCCGCTGGCTCTTCCGCGGCCCATTCACCCGCTTGACGAAGGCGAGGATCTCCTTCTTGTTGCCCTCGAACAGCACGCTGCCGTTCGGGTTGAGGAGCTGGAAACGGTCCGCGCCGGTGTTCTGCTTCACCTCGTCGAGGTGGTAGCGCAAGAACTTCATGGCCGACTTGTGGCGCTTCGGGGCGAGTCGGACGACCATGGCTACCGCCCCCCTTGCGGGTCCGCCGGGTCGAAGAAGGACAGGTATGCCGCCCGGTCGGCCAGCCGGGTCGGGACGGCCGGCTCCACGGGGGTCTTCTCCTCCTCGAACAGCCGCCGGTACGCCGCCCGGTC